>NZ_MVBK01000041.1 GCF_002000365.1 Thioalkalivibrio denitrificans
CCGGGAACGGAGTATCTACATTTGGCCTTCCTGCTCCAGTGAATGGCGGATGCCGGACGCGATGTCGGGGTGGCGCAGTTGTACGCCCAGGACACGAAGGCCCTTGTCCGCATTGATAATTCTGGATTCGCGGATGAAGGACATCATGCCGGGGGAGATGTGGCGGTCCGCCTCGGCCATGGGGACGCAGGGGGGGCGCGGCAGGCCGGCCAGGTCTGCGACGGTGTAGATGAACGCCGTCATGGAGGCGTGTTCCGCGTCGCCCACGTTGAAGACCTCGCCGGGTGCGCCCCGGTCCAGGGCGGCGACGCACAGGGCGGCCAGGTCGTCGGCGTGGATGCGGTTACCGGGCGGCGCATCCTCGGGGCAGATCACCGGGGTGCCGGACCGGATCCGGTCCAGGGGCAGTCGGCCGGGCCCGTAGATGCCCGGCACCCGCAGGATGATCACCTCGGTGGGGTGTGCGGCCGCGAATTCACCCAGCTGCCGCTCGGCATGCATGCGCCGCCGGGCCCGGTCCGTCTGGGGGTTCACCGGGGTGCCTTCGTCCACCTCTGCACCCTGGCGGTCCCCGTACACCCCGGTGGTGCTGATGTAGACGATGCGCCGTGGCGGCGCGCCCGCGCAGGCTGCAAGGAAGTGCCCCATGCGGGGATCGGTCACGCCGGGCTGGGGCGGCTGCGCCAGGTAGATCACCCGTGCCCCGGCGAGGGGCAGGCCCGCGACCTCCTCCGGCACGTCCAGATCGGCCCGCTGTACCGGGATGCCCTCCCGTTCCAGTGCCTGGGCACGTTCTGCCCGGCGCACCACACCGAGCACGGGGTGCCCGTGTGCAAGGAGCAGCCGTGCGGCCCGAAGGCCCACGTCGCCGCAACCCACGATCAGCGTTTGCTCCATGATTCGATTCAGGGAAAATAGGCGCCCTTTGATTCTACCATTACCCCGCCGGCGCCCGGCGCGGGGTGCGCCGATGAGGGCCCTGCATGAGTTTCCGCATCACTCTTCAGCCCAGCGGCCACGAGTTCACGGCCGAGGATGACGAGACCGTCCTCGAGGCCGGACTGCGTCAGGGCTTCGCCCTGCCCTACGGCTGCCGCAACGGCGCCTGCGGTTCCTGCCTGGGTCGCCTGCTCAATGGCGAGGTGGACTACGGGCCCGAGCGTCCTCCGGCGCTGAGCGAGGCGCACGAGGCGGACGGCAAGGCGCTGTTCTGCCAGGCGGTGGCCATGACCGACCTGGAGATCGAGGTGCGAGAGATCGGTGCCGCCCGGGACATCCTCGTCAAGACGCTGCCATGCCGGGTGGTGAAGCTTGAGCGCCTCAACCACGACGTCATGGAGATGCACCTCAAGCTGCCGGCCACCGAGCGTTTGCAGTTCCTGGCGGGCCAGTACATCGACATCCTGCTGAGGGACGGCCGTCACAGGAGTTACTCACTGGCCAATGCGCCGCACCGCGACGAGTTCCTGGAACTGCATGTGCGTCGCGTGCCGGGCGGAGCTTTCAGCGGCCAGGTGTTCGGCGACATGAAGGAGAAGGCCCTGCTGCGCCTTGAAGGTCCCCTGGGCACGTTCTTTCTCCGCGAGGATTCGCCCCGCCCCATCCTGCTCATGGCCGGCGGCACCGGATTCGCCCCCCTGAAGGCGATGCTGGAGCACGCCTTCGAAACGGGCCTCGCGCGACCCATGCACCTGTTCTGGGGTGTACGTGCCCTGCGGGATCTCTACATGGACGCGCTGCCGCGCGAGTGGGCGGCGGAGCATGACCATTTCCGTTACACGCCCGTGCTTTCCGAGCCGCTTCCCGACGATGCCTGGAAGGGCGAAACCGGCTACGTGCACGAGGCCCTGTTGCGCGCGTATCCGGATCTGTCCGGCCAGGACGTCTACATGGCCGGCCCCCCGCCCATGATCCAGGCTGCCCGCGCGGCGTTCATGGCCGCAGGCCTGCCCGAGGACCAGCTTTTCCATGATTCGTTTGATTACGCCGCGCGGTGATTGAAAAGCTGTTTAACCACGAAGCGCACGAAGAACACGAAGCGAAATCATAGGGCGCCCCATGGGCGCCAACCCCGCTCCGGACACATCATGGAATGTGTTTCACGTCGCAACATCCGTGATGCCGGCGAACGTGAACTCTCGCAAAGACGCGAAGCCCGCAAAGCAGTTCGGAATACTGCTGTTCAACTTTCGATAGGATTTTCTTGGCGGGCTTCGCGCCTTTGCGAGAGAACATTCTTTTCTTCGTGTTCTTCGTGCGCTTCGTGGTTAAACAGCCCTGCCCCGGTCACTCCACTGCGAGGCGCAGGCCGTCGCGGTAGCAGGCCTGGGCGCGTTCGTTCTCGCCCATCTGCTCGAGCAACTCCGCCAGCTCCCGATAGGTTTCGGGGTCGGGGCGCGTGCCGCTGCTGGCTTCCAGGTAGGCGCGGGCCTTGCCCCAGAGCTTCGCGCGCCGCGAAAGCCGGCCCAGGGTCAGCAGCAGGACCGGGTCCCGGCCGTGCTGCTTCGCCCAGTGCTCGGCGGTGTTCAGGGCCTTGACGGGATCTTCCAGAGGCAGCGTGCCGTACTGGCGCACGAGCCGCTCGTCCCAGGTCGACTTGAGCGTGGTGCGCAGCAGGGTCTCCGCGCCCTCCACGTCCTCCAGCTCCACCAGCGCCCGGGCATAGGCCAGCACCAGCTCGGGACGGCGGCGGGCGTCGCGATGCAGGTTCTCCCAGACACGCCGCGCCTCCGTGAGGTCCCCGTCACGCGCGGCTCGCTCCAGCAGGTCCAGCGCCGACTGGTTTTCCATTTCCGTGATGTCCACCTCGGGCAACACGTTCTGGCGTCGCAGCTCGTGAATCAGCGAGAACAGCGCGGCGCTGTCCTTGAGCTGGTGGTGCAGGCGTGCCCGAAGCTTCAGCAGGTAGCGGTGCCTGGGTACCAGTTCCGAGAGGTGGTTGAGGGTGGCCAGGGCCTGTTCGTGCTGTCCGTGTGCGATCTGCAGTTCGGCCTGCGTCAGCTCCACCGCGACGTCGGATCCCGCCTCGCATCGGCTGGCCTTGTTGAGATAGCCGTCCCGTCGGGTGTAGGCGCCCTGCATCTGGGCCGCCCGTGCCGCGGTCAGCCAGTGGATCAGCGGGTTGGGGGAGCGGCGCGCCGAACGCACCAGGAGCTTCTCGGCGCGCTCCCAGCGTCCCTCGGACATCTCGATCAGCCCCTGGTTGAGTCCGCGTCGCGCGGCTTCGCGCTGGCGACGGTGCAGCCGGTCACGCATGCCGCCGGGCAGGGTCCAGAGCCGGATGACCAGGCGCACCAGCCCGTAGAGCAGAAAGAACACGAGCACCAGCGCGGTGAGGAACAGTGCCAGCGACGTTTCCACACTGGTGGTGCCGTGCGCCAGCAGTACGTAGCCCGGCTCGCGGATAAACACGTGGGTGACCACGGCCGCCGCCAGCAACACGCCGAGCAGGATAAAGAGGAGGCGCATCATGGTATCGAACGCTCGGGACGTTGCCGCATGCTCAGCCCTCCAGTTCGTCGAGCCGCGTGAAGGAGCCGCTGATGTCCGGCGGCTCGGGACGCAGGGTCACCGCCTTGAGCCCCTCCAGGCGCTCGCGCACGGATGCACTGGCCTCGGAATCGAAATAATCGTCGAGCAGGCTGATGGCGCCTTCCAGGTTGCGCTGGTACTGGGCATCGTCCGTGCGCAGGGCGGCCAGGCGTGCGGCCTCCACCCGCAGCATGAGCAGCTGCCTGAGAAAGAGCTCCGTCTCGGCGTCGGGGAGCATGCGCAGGGGTTCGCCGTGGCGTCGGATGGAGATGTGCTCCGCCAGGGCTGAACGCACTTCGCCGTAGGCTCGGGCCCACCAGGGCGCCTCCGGATCCACGGGTTCGCCGGCGATCACGTCCCGGGCCGCGGTGTCCACGCGGGCCTGACCGCGAAGGGGGATCGGACGCATGTCTGCGACCACCCGTTCCAGACGCAGGGCGACGCCCGGGATATCCGGACGCGGCATGTCCTCCAGGGCCTGGATCTCACCGGCCAGTGCTTCGCGCACGGGCATCAGTCGGGGATCGCCCAGCTCGGCAAGCAGTTCGTCGGCGGCCTGCAGGGCGCGTCGGGCACCCTCCGGATCGTCCATCAGCCGCAGCCGATGCGCCGCCATGCGCTGCAGATGCTTGATCTCGGCCACCTGCCAGCCGCGCTCCTGACGGGTGGTGCGATCCTGCAGTCGCGTCAGCCCCTGTTCCACCGTTGCCAGACGGGCATCCGTTCGCTCCCGCAGATCCTCTCGCGCGCCGGACTCCCGGTCCAGTGCGCCCTCGAGCCGGGAGAGGTGTTCCTCTCGCGCCTCCAGTTCGGCGGACAGGCGTTCCAGCTGGCGCGCCTGTGCGGCGCGCGTGTCCTCGGCGTCCTGCCAGAGATAGAACAGGGCGCCGCCGACGCCCAGCGAGAGCAGAAAGGCGAGGGTGGCCACCAGAAGGGCGGCGTTCTGCCCGCGGGCGCTG
Source organism: Thioalkalivibrio denitrificans (assembly GCF_002000365.1). Taxonomy (GTDB): domain Bacteria; phylum Pseudomonadota; class Gammaproteobacteria; order Ectothiorhodospirales; family Ectothiorhodospiraceae; genus Thioalkalivibrio_A; species Thioalkalivibrio_A denitrificans. Next base: position 4,491 of record NZ_MVBK01000041.1, read on the forward strand.
CCGCCACGAGGCGGCGGTGCCGGGGGTGATGACTTGGGCGGTGTACCCGCATGCGCGCCGCCCTTGTCCGCCGTGGCGCCGGCAGGCTTGTCCTTCTTCTCCTTTTCTTTTTCCTTTTCCTTTTCGGCTGTGGCCTGGCCGCCTTTGGCAGCCGCGGCGCCGGAGGCCTTCGCCTTGGGGGGCGCCTTGCCCTTGGTCGACGCCGGCCTGCCCTTGTCGGCAGGCTTGCTGGTGTCGGTCTCTTGCTTTGTGCCGGACGCGGTCTCCCCGGACGGCTTCTTGTCGCCCGGTGGAGGCGCGTTGTCCTTCTCATTGCTCATGCTGCTGCTCCCGGGCTTTGGCCCATTGCAACACTGTGTCCATCATGGATTCGTCGCTGGGGTCCTCCGCCACCCACGGGTCTCCCTGAAAGCCCAGTTCCCGGGCCGTATCCACCATGCGCGTACTGCCCACCACCAACGGTGTCTTGCGCAACCACATGCGGCCCAGCTTGCCCACCATATCAAACAGGTTGCGAAGCCCCTCGCTGCTGGTGCTGGTCGCCAGGTGCAGTTCTCCCCGCGACCAGTGATGCAACAGCTGGCCTGTGTCTGCGTCGGGGCGGGCGCGACGGTACGCTTCCGCGTATTCCACCTGGGCTCCCCGTTCTTTTAGCGTATCACCGAGCAGTTCGCGTCCGCCGTCACCGCGAAAGATCACGATCCGCTTACCGGCCACATCCTGCAGCTCGGCCTCGGCCAGCAGGGCCTCGCTGTCGAAGCGCCGCGGCGGACAGATGTGGGCGGCATGCCCGGCCCGCGCCAGTTCCTGGGCGGACTTGCGCCCCACGGCGCCGATGCGCAGATGATCCGGCCAGTGGCGCCGGGCATGGATGCGGTTCAGGGCCATGGACACGGCGTTGGGACTGATGAAGATGGCGATGTCGAAGTCATCCAGGGCGTCGATCACCGCATCGAGTCGCTCGCTGTCCCGGGGCGCGCGGATCTCCATCACGGGAAAACGCAGGGCAACACCGCCGGCCGCCTCCACCATTCGGCAGAAGGCGTCCGCCTGGTGGGCGGGCCGTGTCACCAGAACGCCGGCCCCCTTGAGCGGGCCTTGGGCCGCGCGGGCGTGACCGGCGCTCACGGCGCCTCCGTGCTGCCGGGGGGTCCGAGGCCCAGGTCCGCCAGGATGCGCCCCGCCCCCTCGTTGAGCAGCAGGTCCGCCACTGCCTGACCCAGCGCCTCGGCCTGTGCGCGCGGACCGGAGAGTTCCGCACGCAGCACCAGACTGCCGTCCGGCTCGCCCACCAGACCGCGCAGACGCAGGGTGTCCGGATCGGTCAGTTCCGCATACCCGGCGATGGGCACCTGGCAGCCGCCGTTGAGCCGCGCATTCATGGCCCGTTCCGCGGCCACGCGCACGTGGGTATCCGGATGGTCCAGTGCGCCGATGAGGTCCATGATGTCCGGGTCGTTCTCGCGGCATTCGATACCGATGGCGCCCTGTCCGATTGCCGGCAGGCTCTGTTCCGGGGGAATCCCGGCAGCGATGCGCTCCGCGAACCCCAGGCGCTTGAGCCCGGCAGCGGCGAGGATGATGGCGTCGAACTCGCCGGCATCGAGCTTGCCGAGGCGCGTGTTGACGTTGCCGCGCAGGTCTCCGATGCGAAAACGGGGATGATCATGGCGCAACTGGCATTGGCGCCGCAGGCTGGAGGTTCCGACACGGGCGTCCGCGGGCAGCTCGTCCAGGCTGCTGTAGGTGTTGGATACGAAGGCATCCCGGGGGTCCTCCCGCTCCAGGATCACCGCCAGGCAGAGGCCTTCGGGCAACTCCATGGGCACATCCTTCATGGAATGCACCGCGATGTCGGCGCGTCCCTCCAGCAGGCCCGTCTCCAGTTCCTTGACGAACAGGCCCTTGCCGCCCACCTTGGCCAGGGGCGTGTCCAGTATGCGGTCGCCCTGGGTGGTCATGCGGACCAGTTCCACCTCCGTGCCGGGGTGGTGTGCCTGGACAAGCCGGGCCACGGTCTCGGCCTGCCAGACGGCCAGGGGACTCTTGCGGGTGGCGATGCGAAGGATTTTCGGGGGCATTGTCGGTCCGCGGACCCGGCGAAAGCCGGGAACTAAAGGGTGAAGGATGGCGTCTCACGGGGCAAGTGCGTCATTATATCTCCTTATACCAATCCCCAGGATGAATTGATGCAGGCCCTGATCAAAGGAATTGTTCTCTTGCTCGCTCTGTTCGCCTTGGCCGTGGGCGCCCGGTCGGTGGACGTCGGCGCGGACGACCACGTGCTGCGCGAGGTGACCGACCTGCAAGCCAAGGCGGCCGAAGGGCTGCCGATCCTGGTGGAGTTCGCCCTCACCGGGTGTCCCCACTGCCACGTGGCCGAGGAAGAGTTTCTCAAGCCCATGATCCGCAGCGGCGAGTACGAAGGCAAGGTGCTGATCCGCAAGCTGCTCATGGATCGCGGCAACACGGTGGTGGACTTCGATGGACAGGAGATCGCCGCCCGCGACCTGGCGCGTCGCTATGGTGCGGTGGTGGCTCCCACCGTGGTGGTGCTGTCCCCCGACGGTGAACTGCTCACAGACCCCGTGGTGGGTCTCAAGACCGTCGACTTCTACGGTGGCTACCTCTACCGCGCCATCGACCGTGCCGTAGAGGCCATGGCCGCCCGCGACGCGGCGGAAGTGGCCATGCGCTGAGGGTCTTTCGTCAGGGGGACTGCAAGAAAAGTTTCTCTCGCAAAGGCGCGAAGCCCGCGAAGGAAAGCGTTCTGATTCTATAGAAGCTGCCGTAGGTTGGGGTGAGCGAAGCGAACCCCAACGCCATGGCCGTGACTGACCGCTGTTGTTGGGGTTCGCTTCGCTCACCCCAACCTACGCTTTACTTTCGTCACGGGGACAGCCAGAAGACGCTTCTCTCGCAAAGCACGCGAAGCCCGCAAAGAAGATCATCGACCATAGGGCGCCCCGTGGGCGCCGCCGGATATTAGACCATGTCGGGACGGCGGGCATGGCCCGCCCTTCTATGAATGGTTTTCCTTGGCGGGCTTCGCGTCTTTGCGAGAGAAACACAATCCGTGCCGGTTCTTCTCCGCAGCAAGACCCTCGCAACCAACCCTGCGACTCAGAAAAGGCCGCCGCAATTCGGCCCGAAGGCGGGCCGCCTACAGGGATTTCAGGAAGCGCCGCACTTCGGCCACGTGGCGGCGGCTTACTTCCAGGCGTTCGCCGGTGTCCTTGAGGACCACTTCGAAGCAGCCCTGGGTGTTTTTCTCCATGCCGGCGAAGCTGTTGCGCGCCACCAGCGCGTTGCGGTGAATGCGCAGAAACTGCTCGCTGAACTCCTCCTCCAGGGACTTGAGCGGCTCCTCGATAAGCACCTCGCCGCCGGAATGGCGGACGGTCACGTATTTCTGGTCCGCCTGGAAGTAGTGGATCTGGTTGACCGGTATCAGCTCCAGGTTGCCTCGAACCCGGGCGCAGATGTGGCTGCGGCTGGAATCCCCTGCCGGCCCCTCCAGCGCACCCAGCTGCGCCCGGTTGGGACGCCTGGCCGCCTCCAGGGCGCCCTTGAGCCGCTCACCCCGCACCGGCTTGAGCAGGTAGTCCACGGCGTGGGTTTCGAAGGCCTCGATGGCGTGTTCCTCGTAGGCGGTCACGAAGATGATCGCCGGGGGCGTTTCCATCTCGGACATGTGTTTGGCCGCCTCCAGGCCGTCCATGCCCGGCATGCGAATGTCCAGTAGCACGATATCCGGTTGCAGTTCCTCGGCCAGGCGCACCGCCTGGACGCCGTTGGTCGCGCTGCCACAGACCTCGTAACCTGCCAGTGAGTCCATCAGCGCGGCCAGGCGTTCCCGGGCCGGTGCCTCGTCATCCACCACCAGTACTTTCATCTAGTCTCTCCTCCTCGGCAGGACCAGAGTCACCCGGTACCGGTCCGCCTCCTCGATGGTTTCCATGCGCGCCTCGCCCCGGAAGGCCAGGTCGAGGCGCTGTCGAATGTTCTCCTGGGCCACGCGATTGCCCGCACGCTTGCGATTACGCGGCGGCGCCAGCGGGTTGCTGACCTCGATGCGTATGTTATCCGCATCCCCGCTGAGTACGATGGTGATTTCCCCGCCGTCCGTCAAAGGCTCGATGCCGTGATAGATGGCATTCTCCACCAGCGGCTGCAGCACCAGTCCCGGCATGGGATAGTCCATCGGCAGTGATTCGTCCACCTGCCAGTCCACGCGAAGCCGGTCCCCGAGGCGCAACGCCTCGATGCGCACGTAGCGGCGCGCCAAGTCGAGTTCCTCGCCCACCGTGAGGGAGTCGCGGTCCGACAGTGTGGCGCGGAACAGGTCCGCCAGGTCCTCTACCGCTGTCTCCGCCGCCTCCGGTCGCGTGCGCGTCAGGGCGGCGATGGTGTTCATGCTGTTGAACAGAAAATGCGGCCGGATGCGGGCCTGCAGTGCCTGGATGCGCGAGCGCGCCTCCGCCTCCACGTTGCTCTTCCACTGATGCTGCACGTAGAGATAACGCAGGGCGATGGCCGTGACGATGGCGCTGATACCCAGCGTGCGCCCCAGGAACTCCAGCTGGGTGCCCGACGGACGCATTGACGGAAATGGCAGGGTGCCGCTGATCCAGAGGGCGGTCAGCGCGAACACCCCCGTGATGCTGATGACGATCAGGGCGGTCGCGAGCGCCGCACGCAGGGGCGGCAGGGCAGCGAGCCGGCGGCGCGACAGGCACAGCACCAGGACCGTGCCGAGCGCCACCCACTGCACGAACAGCGAGGTGAAGGCCAGGGAGACCCAGAAGCCTTCCGGCGATGCGCCTCTGGCCAGGGTCAGGATGAAGGCCAGGAGCTGCGCGATGAGCACCACCAGGAACAGTGTGTGGCTCTCGCAGAAATTGGGGAGAAAGGACCCGGCCGGAGTGTCGGTTGCGGCCGGTGCGGGTGAGCTGGATCTGGTCGTGCGCGACGCCCGATTCACGTGCTGTTGTCCATGGTGTGTGTCTGCCCCGGCTGTGAGTGTAATGTGTTCGCGTACCCGACGGCCAATAGTGTAGTGCCCGACGCACCCACATGCATGGTTCGGCCTGCCGTATAATGACGGGTCTCGAGCCGGGAGGTATCAACATGAGCAGCACTGGCAATGGAGACAAGCTCTGGGGCGGACGCTTTGCGGAGGCCACCGATGCGTTCGTGGAGGCGTTTACCGCATCCGTGGACTTCGACCAGCGTCTCTACCGCCACGATATCGAGGGATCACGGGCGCACGCCCGGATGCTCGCCCGCGTGGGTGTGCTCACGGACGACGAATGCCGGCGCATCCAGGAGGGGCTGGACGACATCCTCGCCGACATCGAGCGCGGGGACTTCGCCTGGCTCACCGAGCTGGAAGACGTGCACATGAACATCGAGGCCCGGCTCATCGAACGCATCGGCGATACGGGCAAGAAGCTGCACACCGGCCGCTCGCGAAACGACCAGGTGGCCACCGACATTCGCCTGTACCTGCGCGAGGCCATCGATGCCCTGATACTGGAGATCCGCCGCCTGCAGGCGGGTCTGCTGGACCTCGCGGAGCGTGAGGCCGACACCATCATGCCGGGTTTCACGCATCTGCAGACCGCCCAGCCGGTCACGTTCGGGCACCACATGATGGCGTGGTTCGAGATGCTTGAGCGGGATCATGCGCGCCTTCAGGATTGCCGGCGGCGGGTCAACGTGCTGCCGCTGGGGGCCGCTGCGCTGGCGGGTACCTCCTATCCCCTTGACCGGCGCTATACCGCGCAACTGCTCGGCTTCGACGACGTGACCGACAATTCCCTGGACTCGGTGAGCGATCGCGACTTCGCCATCGAGTTCTGTGCGGCCGGTGCGCTGATCATGACGCACCTGTCGCGTTTCTCCGAGGAGTTGATCCTGTGGGCCAGCGCCCAGTTCGGTTTCGTGGACCTGCCGGACCGCTTCTGCACGGGCTCGTCCATCATGCCCCAGAAGAAGAACCCGGACGTGCCGGAGCTGGTGCGGGGCAAGACCGGCCGGGTCAACGGCAACCTGGTGGCTTTGCTGACCCTGATGAAGGGGCAACCGCTTGCCTACAACAAGGACAACCAGGAGGACAAGGAACCCCTGTTCGACACGGTGGACACCCTGGCCGGTAGCCTGCGCGCATTCGCCGACATGGTGCCGCACATACAGGTGCGCGCCGAGACCATGCGCGAGGCCGCGAGTCGCGGATTCGCCACCGCCACGGACCTGGCCGACTACCTGGTGCGTCGCGGCATGCCGTTCCGCGACGCCCATGAAGTGGTGGGCAAGGCGGTGCGCCACGGCGTGGAGACCGGCCGGGACCTCGGCGAGATGCGTCTGGAAGAGCTTCAGGGCTTCTCGAAAATGATCGAGGCGGATGTCTTCGACGTGCTCACCCTGGAAGGCTCCGTGGCCGCCCGCAACGTCCATGGCGGCACCGCGCCGGAACAGGTCCTCGCACGAATTCGCGCCGCCCGGGCGGAGCTTGACAAGGGAAAAGGCTGAATACACAACGCTGACTGCTGACTGCTGACTGCTGACTGCTGACTGCTGAGTGCTGAGTGCTGAGTGCTGACTGCTGAGTGCTGAGTGCTCTCTATCCCTTCACCTTGAGCGGCTTCACCGCCGTTACCCGGGCCTTGTCGCCTTCGGCCTCCAGCGGTTCGGGCAGGTGCAGGCCGAAACCCTGGGCGTAATCCACGCCGATCACCCTGAGATGATCCAGCAGTTTCGCGTCTGCCACGCACTCGGCCACGGTCTCGATGCCCATGATGTGGCCGATGTGGTCGATGCTTTCCACCATGGCGCGGTTGATCCGGTCCTCGGCCATGTCCCGCACGAAGCTCCCGTCGATCTTGAGATAATCCACCTTCAGCTGTCTCAGGTAGCCGAACGACGACATGCCGGTGCCGAAGTCGTCCAAGGCGAAGCGGCAGCCCATGCCGCTGAGTACAGAGATGAAGCGGCTCGCGCTGTCGATGTTGGCCACCGCGGCGGTTTCGGTGATCTCGAAGCACACCCGTGAAGGCTCCACGCCGGATTCCTCCAGTGCGCCGACGATGAAGTCGAGCAGGGCGCGGTCACACACGGATTGGCCCGACAGGTTGATGGCGTAGCGGGCAAAGCGCTCGGCGTGCGGCGTACGCAGATAGCGCAGCACGCCCGACACCACCCAGCGGTCAATGGCGGGCATGAGGCCGTAGCGCTCCGCTGCCGGTATGAAAGCGTTGGGGGGTATGATGGCGCCGCCCTCACCGATCATGCGTACGAGAATCTCCGTGTGGGTTTCTCCTCCTGAGTTGACCGGTACGATCTGCTGCTGATAGAGAACGAGGCGATCCTCCTCGAGGGCCTGGTTGATGCGCTGAACCCAGTTCATTTCACCCTGGCGGCGGGCCAGTTCATCGTCCCCCGCGCGGATGACGTGTATTCGGTTGCGCCCCTGCTCCTTGGCCAGGTAGCAGGCGGCGTCGGCGTCGCTCATGATGCCGGCGGCGGTGGTTTGCGCCTCGGTGATGGCCGCAACGCCGATACTGGCGCCCACGGTGAACACCTTCTCCTGCCAGCGGAACCGGAAATCGGAAACGGCTCCGCGCAGGGATTCGGCGATCTCCCGTGCGCGCTCCAGCGGGCAGCCCTCCAGAAGCACCCCGAATTCGTCGCCCCCGAGCCGAGCCAGCGTATCGTTCTCGCGTAACGGGGCCTGCAGGCGTTGGCTGAGCTGGCGCAGCAGGTCGTCGCCCGCGCCATGGCCGCAGGTATCGTTGACCACCTTGAACTGGTCCAGATCCAGGTACAGGATCGCGTGCTGGCGCCCTTCCTGGTGCGCCGTCGTGACCAGCAGGTCAAGGCGCCGCTCGAACTCGCTCCGGTTGACGAGACCCGTCAGGCTGTCGTGGGTGGCCGCCCAGGACAGCCTGCGCGCCATCTCGCGTGCCTTGGTGACGTCCCGGAACACCAGGGCCGCACCGATCGCCTGCCCGGTGCGGTCCCGGATCGGAGCGGAGACCTCCTCAATGGCGGACTCCCGGCCGTCGCGGGAGATCAGAATGGCCCCCTGGTTCAGGCTGGACGCGGTGCCGTCCGGGAGCCCGTGGACCAAGTGATGGGTGAGCGGTTCGCCCGTGCCCTCGCGCACGATGCGAAACACCTCGGCCAGCGAGCGCCCCCGGGCCAGCGCTGCGGGCCAACCGGTCAGATGTTCGGCCACGGGGTTGAGGTATTCCACAAGCCCGCGGGTGTCGGTGGTGATCACCGCGTCGCCGATGGCGTGCAGGGTCACCTGTGCCCGCTCCTTCTCGCGGAACAGATCGGACTCGATGCGCGTGGTTCGCCGGGCCACGGTGCGGGCCACCAGTACGCCCATCATCAGGGCGCCGCCGCCCAGGAGAAACATGAACGCGACGGCCGCCTGGTACTGGGCACTGGTTTCCTCGACAGCTCGCAGGCCCGCCTCACGCTGCAGCTCCAGCATGGCATCCACATGAGCCAGGACCAGGTTCTGTGCGGGGATTGCCTCATTGAGCAGTCCGTCGGCGGCGGCATCCAGGTCGCCGGCGAGGATGTCGTCGAGTACGCGCTGCTGCACCTCCACGGCGATCCGCGAGAGTTCCCGGGACTCGTCCAGGAGTATCTGCTCCTGTTCGCCCAGACCCAGTTCCACCAGCCGACCGCGATTGACCATGAAGTCCGAGGCCATCTGCCGGAAATAGACGATGCCGTCCTCGATGTCGAAGGGGTCCGTAGTGATGGCCAGCCGCAGCAGCGTGACGGAACGCTCCCGGGCGGCATTGCGCATGTTACCCAGCAGTTCCGTCTTGAGGTTGTGGTGATGGACGATGACTTCCAGGCGATTATGGATGGACGCCATGTGGTTCACGCCCAGCGCGGTCATGGCCACCATCAGGGCGATGACCACGGCGAAACCCAGGACGATGGCGCGCCGAGAGCCACCCCCTGCAGGGGGTGGCCGCGTGGCCTCCCCGGGATACCCCCGGCCTGTGCTTTCCCCCTCGCCCATACCGTTTCCCGGCCGGCTTGGCCTGAAAAAGTTGTTTTATTTGGCACCAACGCAGGGCGTAGCCCCGAAATGCCTTCCCATGCGACGTTTTCCGCACCGGACCCTATCTACTATGGCCCTGTGCATAGCCGGCCTCAATGCCACCGGTCTGACAAACCGGGTCATTCGGACACATGGTTACGTTCATGCGTGGTTCTTTCGGGGCGGACAGGCGGAAACACCGGGTTTTCCCCCAGATGCGGGGCCTCAGCTCGAGGGCCGGAGGCGGCGGCGCACCGGGCGGAGGAGGCATGGGGGATGCGCTCTGCTTATCCGCTCTGCATCTTTCGGCTTGCCTGTGAACAGGCTGGCGGGTTTACACGGCCAGGGCGTCCAGCAGCCAGCGGCGAAAGTCCACGATCTCTTCCTCGCAGACCTGGTGCTGCATGGCGTATTCGTGAGGTTCCACGGAGAGGCCCAGGGATGTGAGCGTGCGGGCAGCGGCCCGACCTGCGTCGATCGGGATGATCGGATCCGACAACCCGTGAGCCAGAAACACGGGTTCGGCGTATGTGTCGGGCCGCACCTCGAGCCCGGCGTCGGTGAGATCCGGCAGCCAGGTGGAGAGTCCGAACACCGCCCTGGGCCGGATGTCGGTGGTCAGCATGGCGGCCAGGGCCACGGCGCCGCCCTGGGAGAATCCGCCGAGCACGAGGTCGGGGCATTGCAGACGGATGTCGTCCGCCAGCTGCTCGATGTCGGCCACCGCCTCGCGCAGCTGCGCCTTGGACTCCCGAAGCACTGGCGCCAGGGCGGTGATGTCGTACCACGCCCGCATGCGCATGCCGCCGTTGACGGTGACGGGGCGAACCGGGGCGTGGGGAAATACGAAGCGCACGGGGGTTGCGTGCGGGATGGCCAGCATGGGGACCAGCGGCTCGAAGTCATGGCCGTCGGCCCCCAGGCCGTGCAGCCAGAGCACCGCCGTACGGGGTTCCGGCCCCGTGTCCACCTGGATGTATTCGAGCCCCGGGCGATTCATGACGTGCCCATGATAACCGCTGTGCCATGCCCGGGCAGCAGGCACAAAAAAAGGCCGGGCTCCCTTGGGAGCCCGGCCCCAGGAGCCTGTCGGACTT
>NZ_MVBK01000042.1 GCF_002000365.1 Thioalkalivibrio denitrificans
CCTGATCAAACCACCCTCACTCTGTCCTCCCTGAGGGAGAGGGGAAAAGCCGGGTGGTTTCGATTCCCTCCTCCCCCCCTTCCCCCTCTCCCCTGACTGGACTATCCTCCTTCATCCCCCTCATGGAACGAGGAGCCCATCATGCCAAGGGAATCTGGCTTCACCCTGATTGAACTCATGGTCACGCTGGCCGTGGCTGCCATCCTGATCACCGTGGCTGTCCCCGGGTTCGCAAATCTCATAGCCGAGCAGCGTGTAGTGACCACCACCAACCGGTTCGTGACCGCGCTCCACCTGACCCGCTCCGAGGCCGTAAAGCGTGGGGCCCGGGTGACGCTGTGCGCCAGCGGAGACGGCAGCACCTGTGGCAGTGCCGGCGACTATAGTGACGGCTGGATCGTCTTCGTTGGTCCGGCGTTTGGAGAGCCACTGAATCCGCCCGGCGAAATCCTCCGAGTGTTTCCGGCGGGACCTCTGGATGTGGAGGGCAACGGCTCCATGGCCAGCTACATCTCCTACGTGGCCACGGGCGAGACCCGCCAGCTCGGCGGCGCCCTGCAGATGGGCACGGTGACCATCTGTGACGAAGATCGCGGCCGAAATGTGATCATCAGCCGCACCGGCCGGCCCCGCGTGGAACCGTCCGTCTGTTGATCCGTGTCGGCGATTTTTACGATTGGGGGCCTTGAGCCCGGTCATCGGCCAAAAGCTCGCCGTTCATCGAATGCACGGAGACACCCCCGTACCCCCCTGTCTAAACTTGGCGACATGATGAAATCCCGTGGATTCACGCTGATCGAGCTGATGGTCACCCTGGCGGTGGCGGCGATCCTCGCCACCATCGCGGTGCCGGGGTTCTGGAATCTGATCCAGAACAACCGGGTGACCACGCAGACCAATGAGCTGGTGTCGGCCCTGAACCTTGCGCGAAGCGAGGCGATCAAGCGGGGCGAATCCGTCAGTGTTTGCCGTGGAGGGGCCAGCTACGCGGCAGGCTTCGAGGTGCGTACGGGCGAGAACTGTGGCGCCGGCACTCTGATTCGCAGTTACGGCGAAATGCGCCGGATGACCGTTACCATGACCCCCGTGAATCCGGTGAGAATTACCTTCGACGGCCGGGGCGCGAAGGACGAGCCTGACGAGAGTCCCCTCGAATTCCTGCTTGAGCCGGAGGATTGCGGGGGTGCCGCTGGCCGTGCGAGGGAAGTCAGTGTCATCAATACCGGCCGTGTGAGTGTCACGCGAACAGACTGCAGCTCATGAACAAGCGTATCGATACAATTCCTGACCGCCCTGCAAGTGTTGTTGTCGTGCGCCCTGCTGGCCAGCGCGGCTTCACCCTTGTCGAAGTGCTCATCGCCGTTCTCGTACTGGCTATCGGCCTGCTGGGCCTTGCGGGTCTTCAGGCCTCCTCGCTGCGTTTCAATCATGACGCGCAGCTGCGCACCCAGGCGACCCTGCTTGCCTATGATATTGCGGACCGTATGCGGGCCAACCGGGAGGCGGCGATCAACGAGGGTGACTATGACGCCGGTTTTGCCGTCACGAGTTGTGATGTCGATTTCCCCGACAGCTTCCCTGGCTATGCCAGTCTCTCAGTGGCCGACCAGGATCTCGCCGAATGGCGCAACCAGATGGCCTGCCTGCTGCCGCTGGGCGAGGGTTCTGTGACAAGGGTCGATGATGTAGTGACCGTCACTGTGCGCTGGAACGAGCGGGATCCCGATGACCCTGCCGCCATGCGCGATTTCGTATTCCAGACGAGGCTCTGACATGCGTGCCCGGCCCATTCAAGCTTTCTGTCGTCGCCAGCAGGGCCTCTCGCTGGTGGAACTGATGGTGGCCCTGCTCATTGCGCTCATCCTGACCGCCGGCGTCATCCAGATATTCCTGGGCTCGAATCAGACGTACCGCTTTACCGAGGGCGCTTCCCGGGTGCAGGAGAACGCCCGGTTCGCCATGGACACCCTGCAGCGTGATCTGCGCATGGCCGGATACCGCGGATGCACGCGCAACATCACGAGCTGGCTTAATGACACCAGTGGTACGGAGTGGGAACACATTCTGGGCGGCCCCGCCGTCACCGGTTGGGAGGCGGGGGGTACCGCTCCCGGAAATCTGTTCGCACTGCCCGGCACCGCGAGCTGGTCCAACGGCACCGCATCGGCCCTGCCCACCGCTATCAATAATGACGGCAACCGTATCCCGGGATCCGACATCCTGGTGGTTAATGGTGCTCGCGTGCTGGATATCCAGCCCTCCGCCTCCCAGCCCCAAGGCTCCGTGATCAGCCTCACCGGCCCCAACGGGCTTCCGGGGCACTCCATCGTGCTGGCTGTCGCGGGCGATTGCAGCGGCGGCGATCTCTGGCAGAAACAGAGCTCCGATAGCGCCGCCAACCTGAGTCGCGGCTCGGGCGGCAGCCCCGGCAATTGGCCGCCCGCCGGCACACCCTTCGCCAACATCCACGGCGGGGAGACCCAGATCCTCTCCTTCCGGAGCACGGCCTACTACGTGCGCACGGGTGCGAGCGGCGAGCCATCTTTGTACCGCCTCCGCCTTGATCCACGGAACGATGAAGACTGGCAAGCAGAGGAGCTGGTCGAGGGTGTTGAATCCATGCAGGTGCTCTATGGCCTGGATGACACCGGCAATCGCACGGCGGACGAATACGTGACGGCGGCCGGAGTGTCGGATTGGGAGAGTGTCGTGTCGGTGCGGGTGGCGCTGCTGATGCGCTCGCCTCAGGAAGTCAACAACGAGCCGGACACCCGCGTCTACAACCTGATCGGCACCCGCATCGATCCCGTGGATGACCGCCGCATCCGCCAGGTGGCCACCACGACGGTGGCCGTGCGCAACCGCTTGCCCTGAGGCCCCTATCATGCGTTCCGCTCCCCAACAATTGTTCGTCAGGCAACAGTCCGGCAGCGCCCTGATCATCGCGCTGGTGTTCCTGCTGCTGATGACCCTCGTGGGGGTGACAGCCATGCAGACCACCACCCTGCAGGAACGCATGGCCGGCAACCTGCGCGACCGTGACATGGCCCTGCAGGCGGCGGAGTCGGCGCTTCGCGAAGGTGAATGGCGCCTGCAGCAGCCCACCATACCCGCGTTCGTGCTCCCGCCGGTCCCCGGCGGCGGGCGTGCCGCCACATGGAACGGCTACAACTGGAACCAGTCCGCGGTGCAGACCCACACGCTGCCCACTACTGCGGGATTTACCGTGGCGGCGCAGCCCCGCTATGTCATCGAACAGTTTCCGCCCTCGCCCGATCCTGCCGGCACGCTGGCGGCGGACGGCCCCATGCCCGAAGTGGAGATGTTCCGGGTAACGGCCCGTGCGGTGGGCGGGAGCGCCGAAGCGGTAGTCATTCTCCAGACGACGTTTCGCCGTTAGACAGGCGTCGTCAACCCAAGGGATGGACGAGACATGAAGATACTCAGCTCACTGAACCGAACGCTGTTCACGGCGCTGGCGGTGTTGGCGATAGGTGCCATCGCGACGACCACACAGGCCACTGTGTCCCAGATGCCGCTTTTTCTGACGCAGGCGGTGCCGCCAAACATTCTGTTGATCATCGACAGCTCGGAGAGCATGCAGGAAGGGGTCGACGGGAGAGTGGCGCTGGACAGGAGTGATCCGGCCTGTATTGCTGGGCCCGACATGGACGCCGACCTGTGTCCTGCCGGTGCTCGCTCGCCTTTGAGCAAGGCCAGTATCGTCAAGGGCGTTGGGTTGGAACTCATCGATCGATACGAAGGCCTCGTCAACATGGGTCTGCTGTCCTACCAGCAGAATCCCGCCAGCCTCAATCGAAACTCCTTCAATACCGGCGGCACGGTGCGCTGGCACCTGGTAGAGCGCGCCATCGACGTGCGATTCAGCACCAATCCGAACCCGTCCTGGTGGCAACCCGGCCACACTGAGCCCTGGGATTCCAACATCAAGCGGTTTCGCGAAAGGCATCCGACCCGGAGCGACATCTGGATGTTCTTCAACGACGCCATTCCTGGCTATGCCTGGTCGACGGCCGATTCGAGCACTGGTGTGCCGGATCTGGACACCAACGTGACGGGATTCTATTGCCGACGAGACACGACCTCCACATCTGCAGTTAATTCCTGTGTGGCCAATCCTGGTTTCCAGCACGACCCGGACTTCACGCGGATGACGGAGTTTGCCGGTCTGCAACCGGATCCCGGCACCCTTCAGGACATACAGTTTCCAGAAATCGCCAGCAACCTGTGGTTCGACGATCGGCGGCAGGCCTGGAGCGTCTTCCTGGTCGACAGCCAACGGCAGCGTGGTATCACCAGTTGGGGCCGGCGCGCGGTTTTCACGCAGCTCAACCAGTTGGAATGGCGTACCACGACCTCGCCCGGTCGCGGCTTTCTGCACCAGCCGATTCAGACGCTCGATGAGCAGCACGCCGAGAACATTCGCAAGAAGCTGCAGCCGCAGAGCCTCGACTGGGACCCGAACGCGATGACCGACCCTGACTGGCCGCTCATCGCAGCAGGGTTGACTCCGCTGGAAGGCACCATGCAGACCGCCCGTGACTACTTCCTGGGTGCCGGGAGCACTGCATCCGATACGTTTGGCCCAAACCAGGGCTGGCACAGCAACCTGCCCCCGATTCCGGAGTCCTGCGGTGTGAATGCAGCCATTTGGGTCACCGATGGTCTGCCCTCTGTGGCTTCCGATGGAACGGCACTGGGTACCAACCTGCCCCAGGCGCTGGAGCAGGCCAGACTTGGCATCGCCGATTTTTATTCGAAGACTGAAGAGACTCTCGGCAGCCCGGTCAATACCTACATCGTCGGCTTTGCCCTGCCGCCAGGCGTTGAGAACATCCAGGGCATGCCGCCTAACCCCCTGGATCAGCTCGCAGCAGCAGGCGGTACGGGGCAGGCGTTTGACGCCCAAGACGAAACGTCACTGCTAGACGCACTGGATGACATTTTCTATACAATTCTCTCCGAGACAAACGCATCTGCGGCAGCGATCGCGACCAACTCCACGCGTCTGGACGGCGACACCATGATTTACCAGGCGCGATTCAATCCCGAGACGTGGTCCGGGGATCTGCTGGCCTTCAACGTGCAGCCGGACGGTTCTGTGCCCGAGACGCCCCTGTGGAATGCGGCTGATCCTAACCTTATCCCGGAGCATGACATACGCAAGATCATCACATCCAATCCGTCGCTTACGGGCGGTCGCATGTTCGCGTGGGGTGATCTGGAACAGCAGGACCGTGAGGAACATTTTGATGACAACCAGTACCTACTGAGCTACCTGCGGGGCGATCCCAGCAACGAACTGGACAACGGCGGCAGTTTCCGTAACCGCGATTCGGCCCTGGGTGACATCATCAACTCGGATCCCACTTTCCTCGGCCGGGAGAACTTCGGCTACAGCCGACTTCCAGGTGCTGCCGGGGACAGTTACCAGAGCTTCCAGGACTCGAAGCAGACACGTCCATCGGTGCTGTTCGTGGGTGCCAACGACGGCATGCTGCATGCTTTCGATGCCGAAAGCGGAGATGAACTGTTTGCATATGTCCCTTATGAGGTCTATCCGAATCTGGCCAGTCTGGCGGATCCCAACTACACCCACCGCTACTTCGTGGACGGGTCGCCGCGTGTGGCGGATGCCTATATCAACGACGACTGGCGTACGCTCCTGATCGGCTCTACCGGCGCAGGCGGACGTTCCGTCTTCGTCCTCGACGTCACCGATCCCACACCCGCCAGTATCGATGGCAACAGCGTGCTGTGGGAGTTCACTGATGCCGAGATGGGCTACAGCATCCCGCAGCCCACTATCGCGCGCATGGCAGATGGTCATTTTTGGGCCATCATCCCGAACGGCTACGAGAGTACCGGCGGCACGGCGCGCCTCTTTCTGAAGCGTATTCATGATGGGCATGTGGTGGAGATCAACACAGGCAACGGGCCTTCCAACGGTTTGTCGACACCTATTCCGGTGGATACCACTGGCGATCGAGTGGTTAACTACATCTATGCCGGGGATCTGCAAGGCAATCTGTGGCGCTTCAATGTATCGAACTCCAGCATTAGTCAATGGACGAGTCCATCCAATCAGCCCCGCAGACTGTTCGAGGCGCGGGACGCGTTTGGTAAGCCCCAGCCCATTACTGCGCGGCCTGAAGTGGGTCGGCATCCGGACGGTGGGTTCATGGTCTACTTTGGCACAGGCACATTCTTCCGCACGGGTGACAATATTGTGGATCCCAACGATGTCCGCCACAGCTTCTATGGCATCCGTGATGAAGATGGAAACAATTACACAACGCTCACCAGAACCAACCTGGTTGACCAGCAGATCCTTGCCGAGACGAACCAGTTCGGTTTTGACCTGAGAGTAGTGAGCGATAACCCGGCGACATCCGGAACAAAGGGGTGGTACCTGGACCTGGTTTCTCCGGTGGCGGGCTTCCAGGGCGAGCGCGTGGTGAGCCGGGCGCAGCTGCGTCACGGGCGCATCATCTTCGTGACCCTGATCCCGTCGGCCGATCCCTGCACGTTCGGGGGGGACTCATGGCTGATGGAACTCGATGCCATCACGGGGAACCGATTGACGTACTCCGTGTACGATTTGAATCAGGATGGCAACTTTGACAGTGGAGACTATGTGACCGTGATGATCGACGGTCAGGAGGTCCAGGTCCCGGTCAGCGGGCTTCGTCCCGGTGTCGGCATCATCCGTGACCCGGCCATCATCTCGGCGGGTAGTGAAAGGGAGTTCAAGTACGTGTCCGGCACCTCGGGTGACGTGGGTGTGATCACGGAACGCGGGGCCGGTGTCGATCTGGGCCGTCAGTCCTGGCAGCAGTTGAGATAAGCGGGCGAGGGGGCCATTGGATGAACCAGAGAAAGCCACGTTACGCGAAGCGGCGCGAGTCTCGGGGTTTCACCCTGATCGAAGTGATGATCGTGGTGGTGATCCTCGGCATCATCGCTGTTATCGCCTACCCCAACTACACGCGCCACGTTCAGAACACCCGCATGGCGAACGCGCAAGGGGATCTGATGGAGCTTGCCCAGTGGATGGAGCGCCAGTACACGCTGAACAACGCCTACCGTTCGGCGCCGGGCGGTCCGTTCCTAGTTACAGGCGATCTGCCCTTCACCGAATCGCCGAAGGACAGCAATACGACTGCCTACGACGTCACTCTGGGAGACGTCACCGCGAATACGTTCACGTTAACGGCTACACCTGTCGGGCCGCAGGCGGGTCACTGGTGCGGTAACCTGACGCTGAACCAGGCAGGAACCCGAGGTGCAACAGGTGCCGACCCGGCGGACTGTTGGCGCTGACCCTGCCGATTGATGCGACGGTGCGGCGCCCTTCTATGAGGCCAGCGTTGTCAAGCCTCCGGGTTGTGTCCTTCGCAGGAAATCCAAGGGGTCAGAGTTGTTGATCCGCGCAGATCGGCTGAACTTAATCCAAGGGGTCAGAGTTGTTGATCCGCGCAGATCGGCTGAACTTTGGGTAACCGGATATCGCTGAGATCGATTTTGGACGATCGAAGAGAGGATTGCCCACTGGTCGCATCTTTCGGATAAAGGAGCAAGGAGTTTTTCATGGCACGGATGCCACGGATCGTGATCCCGGGTCAGCCGTTACACGTCATTCAGCGTGGCAATAATCGTGCGGACGTCTTCTTTCAACGCAGCGATTATCTGCGTTACCTGAACGACCTGCGTGAAGCCGCCGAGCGCTATGGCTGCGCCATTCATGCCTACGTGCTGATGACCAACCACGTGCACTTGCTTCTGACCCCTGACCATGAGCAGGGGCCTGCACATATGATGCAGGCCGTTGGCAGGCGCTACGTCCGTTACGTGAATACGCGTCACGGTCGAACCGGCACGTTATGGGAAGGGCGCTACAAGTCGGTGGTGGTGGATTCCGAGAATTACCTGCTGGCATGCAGCCGCTATATCGAACTCAATCCGGTGCGCGCCGGGATGGTGACGCATCCCGGTGAGTACTCCTGGTCAAGTTACGGGTGCAATGCCCGAGGCGTGGCAGACAACCTGATCACGCCGCATCCTGTCTATCGTGCATTAGGGCCGAGCGCTGCGGAGCGTGAGGCCGCCTACGGGGCTCTTTTCGGCGGCCTCCTTGAGTCTCGAACCCTGAAGGAAATCCGGGACGCAACACATGCCGGAATGGTCCTGGGTGGCAAGCGCTTTCGGAAGGAGGTCGAAGCGGCCTTGGGTCGGCCGGTGGCACGACGGGCCCATGGGGGTGATCGACGCAGCAAGGAATTTCGCCAGCGCAAGACGACGTAATCATGGGGTCAGAGTTGTTGAAACCAACTTCAACAACTCTGACCCCTTGATTTCGCTTGACACGAATCTCGTGCAGCACTAGTTTCGTGTAGATGAAGAACGTGACGATCACGCTGGACGAAGAGACGGCACGCTGGGCTCGCATTGAGGCCGCGCGGCAAGGGACGAGCGTTTCCCGTCTTGTCGGGCGGATTCTGCGCGAACGCAGGGAACAGGAAGCGCAGCGATTGGCGGCCCTGGAGCGCTTCATACAGCGCCCTGTCAAGGCGTTGAAGGCCGCAGATGGAACCTATCCGGACAGGGAAACGTTGTATGACCGACCTGTACTTCGTTGATACCAATATCCTCGTATATGCCCGGGACGCGAGCGCACCCGAAAAGCAGCGTCGGGCGGCCCGCTGGATCGAAGTGTTGTGGAACCGGGGATTGGGTCGGCTGAGTTACCAGGTTCTGCAGGAGTACTATCAGGTAGTGACCCGCCGCCTTTCGCCCGGCATGGATCCCGAGCTGGCGCGTGCCGACATTCGCGACCTGATCACCTGGCGGCCCGTGCAGACGGATGATGCCGTCCTGGAGGCGGCCTGGTCCGTGGAGTCCCGTTACCGGCTCTCATGGTGGGACTCATTGATCGTGGGTGCCGCCGAGCGCGCGGGTTGCCGCTTCCTGCTGACCGAAGATCTCCAGCACGGCCAGATGCTGAGTGGCATTCTGGTACTGAACCCCTTTGAGACGGACGTGCCTGAACCCGCGGAAACGACTCCGCCTTCTTGAGTCCGACCCTGAAAATCAAGGGGTCAGAGTTGTTGAAATTGATTTCAACAACTCTGACCCCTTGATTTCCTGTGACGTTAAAGAATAGACTAAGTCTTATGACTAAGGCATTCTGAGAGCGCTCATGAGCACCACGGTCAACGTACACGAAGCGAAAACGCATCTGTCGCGGCTCTTGAAACGGGCGCATGACGGCGAGGAAATCATCCTGGCCAAAGCCGGCCGGCCCTACGCACGCCTGGTTCCCTTGGAGTCCACCCCGTCAAAGCGCCAGCCCGGACGCATCAAGGGCCGGGTCGAGGAGGCTTTCTTCGATCCCCTGCCAGAAGATGAACTCGCCGCTTGGGAAAAGTAGTGCGAATCCTGCTCGACACCCATGCCCTGCTGTGGTGGCTCACAAATGACTCGCGATTGTCCGCGAACGCACGCGCAGCGATTGGGGGTCTGGAGAACGCCGTGCTTGTGAGCGCCGCCAGCGCATGGGAGATTGCCACCAAGCATCGCTTGGGAAAACTGGAGATTGGCGGCGAGGTGCTCCAGCGTTTTGATGAACTGATCACTGCGGACGGCTTTACGCATCTGGCGGTGAACTACCGGCAAGCCATCCACGCCGGGGCTTATCCGGTCAACCACCGCGACCCGTTCGACCGGATACTGGCCGCCCAGGCAGAATTGGAACAGGTGCCCCTGGTGACGGCCGATCCGGCATTTCGCGATTTTTCGATTCGGTGCCTCTGGTAACAGACTGACCCGCTGGCCCGCCTCATCAAGGGGTCATCAAGGGGTCAGAGTTGTTGAAGTTGGTTTCAACAACTCTGACCCCTTGATTTCGAGCGCACCCGAAAAGCAGCGTTATGCGGCCGGGGCTTGTCAAAGCCCCTCAGCGCAGCGCCTTCGGCAGCGAGAACGTAATCGTTTCCCGTTTGCCGCCGTGTTCCGTCACGGCATCCACGCCCGCTTTCTCAAGGTGCTCGATGACCTGCTGAACCAGCAGTTCAGGCGCCGAGGCGCCGGCGGAGAGGCCCACCTTGCGCTTTCCGGCCAGCCAGCGGTTATCGATCTGGTCCGCGTCGTCGATCAGATACGCCTCCACGCCGAACTTTTCCGCGATCTCCCGCAGCCGGTTGGAATTGGAACTGTTGGGTGAGCCCACCACGAGAAACAGATCGCATTCCAAGGCCAGCGTCTTCACGGCGTCCTGCCGGTTCTGGGTGGCGTAGCAGATGTCGTCGCGGCGCTGGCCCTGAATGTTCGGGAACCGGCGTTTCAGCGCCTCGAAGATACCCCTTGTATCGTCCACGGACAGCGTGGTCTGGGTGACACAGCCCAGTGCATCGGGGTTTCGCACCTGGATGCGCTCGGCGTCCTCCACCGTCTCCACCAGGTAGATCTCGCCGCCGTGGCTGCGGTCGTACTGACCCAGGGTCCCGTCCACCTCGGGATGGCCCGCATGCCCGATCAGGATCACTTCCTCGCCCCGGCGCGCGTGACGGGCCACTTCCAGGTGGACCTTGGTCACTAGCGGGCAGGTGGCGTCGAACACCCTGAGCCCCCGGCGTTCCGCTTCCTGCACCACGCTGCGGGCCACCCCATGGGCACTGAAGATCACCGTGGCGCCGTCCGGCACCTCGTCCAGCTCCTCCACGAAGACCGCACCCTTGGCGCGCAGGTCGTCCACCACGTAGCGGTTGTGCACCACCTCATGTCGCACGTAGATGGGGCTTCCGAACAACGCGAGCGCCCGCTCGACGATGTCGATGGCGCGGTCCACGCCGGCGCAGAAGCCGCGTGGATTGGCGAGAATGACTTGCATGAATACGACCGTGAGGTGTAAGGCGAGGGGCTATTGTCCCATTAACCGGGTCGGGAATGAACCTCCGCCCGTAGGAGCCCGGCCCTCCGGGCGAATGGTTGTTTGTTGAATGATTCGCCCGGAGGGCCGGGCTCCTACGGGGCCTTTCCCGTCCCCACGTCCAGGATCTCCACCGAGTAGGTGATCTCGTGGCCGGCGAGGGGGTGGTTGAAATCCACTGTGACGGTGTCCTCGGAGACTTCCTTCACGGTGCCGGGCAGTTCGTCGCCGCCCGGTGTGACAAAACTGACGATCAGTCCGGGTTTCAGGTCCATCTCCGGCGGGAAATCGCCCCGCGGGACATCGTGGATCGCGGCAGGACTGTGGTAGCCGAAGGCCTTGTCGGGGGGCAGCTTGACGGTCTGTTTGTCGCCCGGCCGAAGGCCGATCAAAGCCAGTTCGAGCCCCTCTTCCAGGTCGCCGGCGCCCATGACGAACTCGAAGGGCTCCTCACCCACGGAGGTGTCTGCCACCATGCCGTCCTCCAGGGCGATGGTGTAGTGCATGCGCACCTTGCTCCCATATGCGATCACGGCCGGTTCTCCTTGCCTGCGTCGGGTTCATTGCGGGCGAAGAACAGACTGTAACCCACCAGAATGATCGCGCCAACGGTGATGGCTGCGTCGGCCACGTTGAAGGCCGGCCAATGGCGCCCCGCGTAGTGAAAGTCGAGGAAATCGATCACATGGCCGTGCCACAGGCGATCGATGACGTTGCCGATGGCGCCGCCGAGAATCAACGTCAGACTCGCCGCGGTCCATCGCTCGGAACGATGCAGGGTTCGCAACCACCAGATGATGAACACACTGGCCCCCACGGCCACGGCCACGAAGAACCAGCGCTGCCACCCGGAGGCGTCACCCAGAAAGCTGAACGCGGCGCCCGGGTTGTAGACCAGCGTGAAGTTGAAAAACGGCGTGATCTCCACGGGCGCGTAGAGAACCAGCGCGCGCTCGGCGATGTACTTGGTGATCTGGTCCAGCACGATCACCGCGGCGGAAAGCCATAACCATTTCAGCATGGGGTACTCGAGATAAGGATGGACAGGATGGACAGGATGAACAGGATTTTTCGGGATTGACAGGATGAAGACCAAAGAGAAAAAAGATCAGACAGGACTAACATGATCTACAGGATTATTCCTTAAAGGCCTTTTAATCCTGTAAATCATGTTAATCCTGTCCAGGGTTTTGCCTTTCGCCCCAGTCTTTATCCTGTCAATCCAGAAAAAATCCTGTCCATCCTGTCCATTAATCCTTCTCAGGCAAAGCGCCGCTGCTCGCCGGCGCCCGCCACGTTCTCCACGCAGCGCCCGCACAGTTCCGGGTGCTCCACGTTCGCGCCGATATCCTCCCGATGATGCCAGCAGCGCGGGCACTTGGGGTGTTCGCTGCGGGTGATGCGGGTGTAGAGCTTCGTGCCGTCCTCGAGCGGGGTTTCCACCGCGTCCGCCGGGCGTGCGTCCAGCGGGTGAACACGGGCGTAGGACGTGATCAGCACGAAGCGCAGTTCCTCGCCCAGGCGCGCGAGCGTGTCGGCCAGCGTGGATTCGCAGTACAGGTCCACCTCGGCGTCGAGCGAGCTGGCCTTTGCGGCGCGCAGCTTTTCCATCTCCCGGTTGACCGCCTGGCGAACCGACAGGAGCGTCGTCCAGAAGGCGTCGTTCATGGGTTCGTCCGGGTCCAGCGCGAACAGCCCGTCGTACCAGGTGCCGAACAGCACCGATTCGCCGCGTTCGCCCGGGATCTCCTGCCAGATCTCCTCCGTGGTGAACGCGAGGATGGGCGCGAGCCAGCGCACCATCGCCTCGATCACGTGGTACATGGCGGTTTGCGCGGAGCGCCGCGCGATGCTGTCCGGGCGGGTGGTGTACTGGCGGTCCTTGATGACGTCCAGGTAGAAGCTGCCCATCTCGACGGAGCAGAAGTTGTGCACCCGTTGGTAGATCTGGTGGAACTGGTATTTCTCATAGGCGGCCGTGACACGCTCCTGCACCTTGAGCGCCTGATCCACGGCCCAGCGGTCCAGCGGCAGCATCTGTTCGGGTGACAGCATGTCGCGCGCCGGATCGAAGCCCGACAGGTTGGCCAGCAGGAAGCGGGCGGTGTTGCGCATGCGCCGGTAGGCGTCCGCGGTGCGCTTGAGGATCTCGTCGGACACGGCCATCTCGGCGCTGTAGTCCGTGGCGGCGACCCAGAGGCGAAGGATGTCCGCCCCCAGGCTGTCGGCCACCTTCTGGGGCGCCACCACGTTGCCTCGGGACTTGGACATCTTCTGGCCCTGGGCGTCCACGGTGAAGCCATGGGTCAGCACGGCCCGGTAGGGCGCCTCGCCACGCATGGCCACCGCCGTGAGCAGGGCGGACTGAAACCAGCCGCGATGCTGGTCGGAGCCCTCCAGGTAGAGGTCCGCGGGCAGGCCCAGCTCCTTGCGCACCTCCGTGACCGTGGCGTGGGTGACGCCCGAGTCGAACCACACGTCCAGGGTGTCGGGCACCTTCTCGTAATCCGATGCCTCGGCGCCCAGCAGGTCGGCGGGCTCCAGCGAGAACCAGGCCTCGATCCCCGCCTGCTCGATGCGTTTCGCCACCGCCTCGATGAGCGCGGGGGTGTCCGGGTGCAGCCGTCCGGTTTCCCGGTGCACGAACAACGGAATGGGCACGCCCCAGTTGCGCTGGCGCGAGATGCACCAGTCCGGACGCGAGGACACCATGCCCTCGATACGTGCCCGGCCCCACTGCGGCACCCACTGCACCTGTCCGATGGCCGTGAGTGCCGTGTCGCGCAACTCCGCCTGGTCCATGCTGATGAACCACTGGGGCGTGGCGCGGAAGATGATGGGCGTTTTGTGGCGCCAGCAGTGGGGATAGCTGTGGCGCACCTTCTCGGTGACCACCAGGGTGCCGCGTTCGCGCAGCACCTCGATCACGTGGCCGTTGGCCTGGTGCACGGACTCGCCGGCGAAAAACTCCGTTCCGGGCAGGAATCTGCCGTCGGGGCCCACCGGGTTCTCCACCTCGAGGCCGTAGCGGCGGCCCACCACGTAGTCGTCCTGGCCGTGGCCGGGGGCGGTGTGCACGCAGCCGGTGCCCGCCTCCAGCGTGACGTGTTCGCCCAGGACCACGGGCACCTGGCGGTCCAGGAAGGGGTGATGAAGCGTGACGCCTTCCAGCGCGGCGCCGGTGCAGCGCCCGACGATCTGCCAGCCCTCGAAGCCGTAGCGCTGCATGGCGGACTCAACCAGATCAGCCGCCATCAGCAGGCGTTCGTCGTTCACGCGCACCAGCGCGTAGTCCAGCTCCGGATGCAGCGCGACGGCCCGGTTCGCCGGCAGCGTCCAGGGGGTGGTGGTCCAGATGACCACGGAGACCGGGCCGTCGCCGTCGTCGTCCAGGGTGCATCGGCGCATGAAGTCCAGTTCGTCCTCCACGCGGAAGCGCACGTCGATGGCGTGGGAGGTCTTGTCCTCGTATTCCACCTCGGCTTCCGCCAGCGCCGAGCCGCAGTCCACACACCAGTGCACGGGCTTTTCGCCCTTGAGCAGGTGGCCGCGCTCGATGATGCGCCCGAGCGCGCGCACGGTATCCGCCTCCACCTGGTAGTCCATGGTGAGGTACGGTTTGTCCCAGTCGCCCAGCACGCCCAGGCGCTTGAAGTCCCGGCGCTGGTTGTCCACCTGCTCTGCCGCGTAAGCACGGCAGGCCTCGCGGAAACGGCGCGCGTCCACCTCGTGGCCCACCTTGCCGATCTTCTTCTCCACCTGCAGCTCGATGGGCAGGCCGTGGCAGTCCCAGCCCGGAACGTACGGGGCGTCGAAGCCGGCCAGGGTGCGGCTGCGCACGATGATGTCCTTGAGGATCTTGTTGACCGCGTGGCCGATGTGGATGTCGCCGTTGGCATACGGCGGTCCGTCGGCCAGCACGAAACGCGGCCGTCCGGCGCAGGCCTCGCGCAGGCGCCGGTACAGCCCGTCCCGCTCCCAGGCCTCGAACATCTCCGGCTCCCGCTTCGCCAGGTTGGCCCGCATGGGGAAGTCGGTGTTCGGCAGGTTGAGTGTGTCCTTGTAGTCAGTCACGAGGTCGTTTCACCATGGGGCGCCCCGTGGGCGCCGAACTTGTGTGGACGGCGCCCGCGGGGCGCCCTATTTGCCGAAACACTGTTTCGCCTGCGCCGCGTCCCGGGCGATCTGCGCCTTCAGCGCATCCAGGGACTCGAATCGCTGCTCGTCGCGGATACGGTACAGCAGGTCCACGTGCACGTGCCGCCCGTAAAGGTCCCCGTCGTAATCGAACAGGTGCACCTCGAGCCGGTTCTGGGTGCCCGCCACCGTGGGGCGGTTGCCCACGTTGGCGACCCCATGCACGGGCTCCTCGTCGAGCCCGAAGGTCTCCACCGCGTAGACGCCGCGAACCGCCAGCGGCCGGGGCCCCAGCTTCACGTTGGCGGTGGGATAGCCCAGTTGGCGCCCGCGCTTGTCGCCGTGGGCCACGCGTCCGCTCAGGCGATAGGGGCGGCCCAGCAGGCGCTGGGCGGTGTCCATGTCCCCTTGACCCAGTGCCTCGCGGATGCGGGTGCTGCTTACCCGCGCCCCGTCGATCGTGAAGCTGTGCATGTGGGCCACCTGGAAACCGAGCCTTCCGCCCAGCTCCTGCAGTAGGTGGAAGTCCCCGGTGCGCCCCCGGCCGAAGCGGAAATCGTCGCCCACCACCAGATAGCGCACACCGAGACGCTCGACCAGCAGTTCCCGCACGAAGGCCTCGGCCTCCTGCTCCGCCAGGCGACGGTCGAAGTGCAGGCACAGCAGCCGGTCCACGGAATAGCGGCGCATGGCCAACACCTTGTCACGGAAGCGCTGCACCCGGGGCGGGGCCTTGGGCCCCATGAAATACTCCCGGGGCAGGGGCTCGAAGCTGATGACCACAGTCGGCAGGCGCAGCTCGGCCCCCTTCTCCGCCAGCTGACCAAGCACCGCCTGGTGCCCGAGATGCAGCCCGTCGAAGTTGCCGATGGTGGCCACCGCGCCCCGGTGCCTTGGCCGCAGGTTGTGCGCCCCCCGAATGAGTTCCATGCCGGCTCCGGAAAAGCGCCGATTATATCAGCCCTGTGGTGCCGGCGCGTCGGGTGGTGTGGTTCCGGTGCGGCTGGGAACGCAGAGGGCGCGGAGACGCAGAGAACGCGGAGAGAATCATGCTGAAAAAACTCTGCGTCCTCCGCGTCTCTGCGGTCTCTGCGTCCCAACACCGCAACCGGTCCCAGCCCCAGGGGTCATGGGCGCAGCGGACAGGGATTCAGCGCATCAGGAACTGCCGGGGACGTACGCCAAGCGCCAGGAGGGTGGCGCCGTAGGCGGCGGCGCCGAGGGCGATCAGGCCGAAGAGGCGGATGACGCGTTCCCGGGCGGCCCACTCGCTCCAGGCGGCCAGGTCGGGTGTCGCGTACCAGAGGGCGGCGCTCATGACGAGGCCGGCCGTGATGATGCGCGCGAGGAAGCCCCGCCAGCCCGGGGGCGGTCGGTAGAACCCGTCCCGGTACAGCCCCCGGAAGAGCAGCCCGGCGTTGAGCAGGGCCGAAAGCCCGGTGGCAAGCGCCAGGCCCGCATGGGGGCCCGGCAGGCCGAGCATGACCCAGGGCACGACGATAGCCACGTTGAGCGCCATGTTGGCCAGCATGGCGATCACGCCGATCTTGACCGGGGTCCTGGTGTCCTGGCGGGAGAAATAGCCGGGCGCAAGGATCTTGATCAGCATGAAGGCGGGCAGGCCGGCGGCGTAGGCGATCAGGGACATGGCCGCCATGCGCGTGTCGAAGGCGGTGAACTCGCGGTACTGGATCAGGCTGGCGAGGATCGGGCCCGCGAGCCAGATGAGCCCCAGCATGGCGGGCAGGGCCACCACGAGGGTGAGTTTAAGTGCCCAGTCCAGGGTGCTGTTGAAGGCCTCGGGGGTGTTGGCCGCATGTTCCCGGGAGAGCCTCGGCAGGATCACCGTGGCGATGGCGATGCCGAACAGCGCCAGCGGCAGTTCCACGAAGCGGTCGGAGAAGTACAGCCACGTGATGGAGCCGGCCGCCAGAAAGGAGGCGATGAGCGTGTCCACCAGCAGGTTGATCTGCACCACCGAGGAGCCGAAGATCGCCGGCAGCATCAGCCGGGTGATCTTGCGCACGCCCTCGTGGGCCTTCCTGAGGCGCGGCCGGGGCAGCAGCCCCACGCGGATCAGGAACGGGATCTGGAAGGCCAGCTGCACGGCACCGGCCACGAACACGCCCCAGGCCAGCGCCCTGACCGGCTCCTCGAACAGCGGTGCGCCCCAGAGCGCGGCGGCGATGAGCGACAGGTTCAGGAACACCGGCGTGAAGGCGGGCACCGCGAAACGTCCGACGCTGTTCAGTATGCCGCCCGCCATGGCGGTCAGGGAGATGAACAGCAGGTAGGGGAAGGTCACGCGCAGCATGTCGGAAGCCAGCGCATGGCGACCGTCGTCCTCCCCGACGAAGCCGGGGGCGAAGATCATGATCAGCAGCGGCGCCGCGAGCATCCCCACGGCGGTCACCATGAACAGCACCAGGGTCAGCGCGCCGGCGGTGTGGTCCAGGAGATCCTTCAGGGACTCGCGCCCGCGCTGTTCGCGGTACTCGGCGAACACCGGCACGAAGGCCTGGGAAAAGGCCCCCTCGGCAAACAGGCGGCGCAGGAAATTGGGAATGCGGAAGGCGACGAAGAAGGCGTCGGTGGCACCGCTGGCCCCGAAACTGATGGCCAGCACCAGGTCCCGCAGGTAGCCGAACAGCCGCGAGACGAGCGTCATGGCGCTCACCACGGCAGTGGATTTCAGCAAGCGGCTCTTCAAGGCAGTGGCAAGTGGCAGGTAGCAAGGAAAACCCGGACTTTACTGGGTTTTACGTGCCGGTGGCCACCACCTTGTGGGGAAGGATGAAGGATGAAGGATGAACAGAGTCTGTCGGCTCTTACGCCTTACCCCTCACCCCTCACACATCACGTCATTCCACCTTGAGGTAACGGAATCCCTCGTCCTGCAGCTCGACGATGCGCACGACGCCGGAGGGAACGGGTTCCACCGCTTCGTAGATCTGTTCCGGTGTCAGGCCGACGGCCTGGCGGGTGATGTCGCACAGTTCCAGCTTCACGCCCTGGTTGGTCACCAGGCCCAGCAGGCGGCTGCGAAGGTTCTCGCGGCGCTCCTCCAGCTCGGCGTCCGCGGCAAACGGCGTGCCTTCCATGGGTTCGTCGGTGACAAAGCGGATCCCGTGGGCCAGGAACACGACGCGAACGTCGTAATCACGCAGTTCGTTCTGGTAGTGCGTGGTCATGTTGAAGATGTTCGTGATCATGGCGCTGACCCTGTCCGGGCTGGCGAAGTCCACGTGGTAGACCACCTTGGCCTCGTCGCCGAAGGCGCGGGCGTCGCCGGCGGGCCAGAGGGACAGGCATGCCGCCAGAAGCAGCGTGGACAGCAGGGCAATGCCACGGCTGAAGCGAAGGCTGGGGCCGGCGGCGTATACACGGGCGATGGGGGAAAACGACATGCGGTGGGTCCTCCTTGATAAACAGCAAGTTCTGTGTGGTCTTGTCCAAAAGCGCACACAGGGTATCCTGCACAAGGAGGATTTGGAAGCGCGGAGGGAAACGGCCGCTACCCTTCACCCCGAGAGAAGGCGTGAGGGGTTTCATGCGCCCACCCCCTCACCCCTCTCGCCTCACGCTCATTCGATCTTCAGGTACGCGAACCCTTCCTCGTTCTGCAGCTGGGCGATGCGCACAACGCCGGAGGGGACATAGTCCACGACCTCGTACATCTCTTCCTTGGCCAGCTGGACTGCAGTGCGTGTGATGTCGCAGAGTTCGAGCCGCACGCCGTGCATGTTCACAAGGCTCATGAGCCGGCCGCGCAGGTTGTCACGTTCCTCGGCAAGGGCTTCGTCCTCGGCGAAGGGCGTGCCCTCCAGGGGGTTATCCGTGATGAAGCGGATGCCGTGGGAAACGAACACGATGCGCACATCGTAGTCGATGAAATTGTTCTGGTAGTGCGTCACCATGTTGTTGATGCTGGTGAGCATGGCGCTGAAACGGCGCGGGTCGGCATAGTCCGCGTGGTAGACGACCTTGGCCTCGACGTCGGCGCGGGCCTGTGGCACGGAGAAGCCCATGGCCAGGGCCAGGGCGACCAGGGCGGTGAAAACCAGCCAGGGGCGGCGGGTGCGCGCCTGTGCCTGGGCCTTTAAGGGGACTTGGGGTCGGAAGCGATTCATGGCGGGTCTCCTTGGGTTTCCGGACGCCCCGAAGGCGCGGCGGTCCCGCAGGGGCGTCCTGTGGACTTGTTCTCGTTCTGTGGCCGTGTAATCCCTGTGACCAAGGGGGTCTTGGCGGGGTTCCCGCCCGACAGCGTTGCGTGGCCCCGGCGGGCATTGACAGGCCCGGCCCGATCGGGCATGATCCTCGCCCTTTAGCAGCCGTAGCCCCGGATTCATTCAGGAGCATTACCTTGGCAAACATCGCATCTGCCCGCAAGCGCGCCCGCCAGGCCGAGAAGAATCGCCAGCACAACATGGCGCTGCGCTCCCGCTTCCGTACCGCCGTCAAGAAGGTGCTCAAGGCCGTGCAGGCCGGCGACAAGGACGCTGCCCGCGAGGCGCTCAAGGCTGCGGAGCCGGTGATCGACACCACCGCCACCAAGGGGCTGATCCACAGGAACAAGGCTGCCCGGCACAAGAGCCGGCTGAATGCGCGCGTCAAGGCGCTTTAAGCGCGCCGGGGGCGCGCAGAGACAAGATTCAAGAGGCAAGATACAAGTGAAAGGCCCGGCATATGCCGGGCCTTTTGCATTTCGGGATCCTGTAGGTCGGGCTTCAGCCCGACGCGGCCGGCCTCGACAGGCGCCGCTGTCGGGCTGAAGCCCGACCTACAGGAGGACGAGGTTGTCGCGGTGGATCAACTCGGGCTCGTCCACATACCCGAGTATCCCCTCTATCTCATCGGCCTTGTGGCGCATGATGCGGCGGGATTCGTCGGCGCTGTAATTCACCAGGCCTCGGGCCACGGGGCGGCCGTCGGGGTCCAGGCAGGTGACCACGTCGCCGCGCGAGAAGCTGCCCTTGACGTGGGTGACGCCCACGGGCAACAGGCTGCGGCCTGATTCCCGCACCACCCTCGCGGCACCCGAATCCAGCACCAGTTCGCCCTTTGAAACCAACTGGCCGGCGATCCATTGTTTGCGGGCGGCAATGGGTTCGCGGTCGGGGCAGAGCAGGGTGCCCAGTGGTTCGCCGGCGGCAATGCGCTCCAGCACCCGGGGCTCGCGGCCCGAGGCGATCAGGGTGTAGGTGCCGGAGCGTGCCGCGCGCGCCGCTGCCTGCAGCTTGGTCGCCATGCCGCCGCGGCCCAGGTGGCCGAAGGTGGGGGCGGCGAGCTTGAGCAGATCCGGATCCGTGGCCCGGCCCTCGGAGATCAGTGCGGCGTTGGCGTGGGCGCGGGGATCGCGGTCGTAGAGACCCTGCTGGTCGGTGAGGATGACCAGGATCCGGGCCTCGGTGAGGTTGCCCACCAGGGCGGCCAGCGTGTCGTTGTCCCCGAAGCGGATCTCGTCGGTGGCCACGGTGTCGTTCTCGTTGACCACCGGGATCACGCCGAGCCCCGTCAGGGTGCGCAGGGTGGAGCGGGCGTTCAGGTAGCGGCGCCGGTCTGAGAGGTCCTCGTGGGTGAGCAGGACCTGGGCCGCCCGCAGTCCGTGGCGCTGGAAGATGC
Source organism: Thioalkalivibrio denitrificans (assembly GCF_002000365.1). GTDB lineage: Bacteria > Pseudomonadota > Gammaproteobacteria > Ectothiorhodospirales > Ectothiorhodospiraceae > Thioalkalivibrio_A > Thioalkalivibrio_A denitrificans. The sequence goes on from NZ_MVBK01000042.1 coordinate 20,708, forward strand.
TTTCGTAGGCCTGCACGAGGCCCATCTGCCCGACGGCGGCCGCGGCCTGGAGTTCGTACAGGGCATGGGGCCGGGCGGTCCAGCCGAGGCGGCTCATGCCCTCGGCCACGGCCCCGGAGGACACCACCACCACCTCGCGCCCGGTGCTGCGCAGGCGGGCGATCTGTTCGGCCCAGCCGGTGAGCGCGGCAAGGTCGAGCCCGCGTCCCTCGTTGGTAAGCAGGGCACTGCCGATCTTCACGACCCAGCGGCGGGCCTCACCCAGTTGTTTGCGCGTCTGTGTCATCTTCTCGGGACTCAAGATACTGCATGATGGCCTGCATCAGTGTCTGGCAGCCCTCGCCCGTGGCCGCGGAGATGCTGAACACGGGGCCCTCCCAGCCCAGCCGTGCGACCAGGTCACGGGTGAAGGACTCGCGCTCGTCGGGCGCAACCAGGTCGATCTTGTTGAGCACCAGCCAGCGAGGGCGCCGGGACAATTCGTCGCTGAACTGTTCAAGTTCCGCCTCGATGGTGTGCACCGCAGTGACCGGATCCTCTGCGGGGTCCGCCGGTGCCACGTCCACCAGGTGCAGCAGCAGCCGCGTGCGGGCCAGGTGCTTGAGGAACCGGATGCCCAGTCCCGCACCCTCCGCCGCACCCTCGATCAGCCCCGGGATGTCGGCCATGACGAAACTCTGCAGCGGCCCCACGCGCACCACACCCAGCCCCGGGTGCAGGGTGGTGAACGGATAGCCGGCGATCTTCGGGCGCGCACCGGAGACCTGGCTGATGAGCGTCGACTTGCCGGCGTTGGGCAGGCCCAGCAGACCCACGTCCGCCAGCAGCTTCAGTTCCAGGCGCAGCTGGCGCAATTCGCCGGGCGTGCCCGGCTTGGACTGGCGCGGGGCGCGGTTGGTGGAGGTCTTGTAGCGGGTGTTGCCCAGCCCGTGGAAACCGCCCTGGGCCACCAGCAGGCGCTGGCCGTCCTCCACCAGGTCGCCGATCAGTTCGCCGGTCTCGGCATCATAGGCCAGTGTGCCCACGGGTACCGGGATGTCCAGGTCCGAGCCGGAGCGCCCGGTCATGTTGCGCCCGGCGCCGTTCTCGCCGCGCTCGGCCTCGAAGTGGCGCTGGAAGCGGAAGTCGGCCAGCGTGTTCAGGTCGTGGGTGGCGACCAGGAACACGCTGCCGCCGTCGCCCCCGTCTCCGCCGTCCGGCCCGCCGAAGGGGATGTACTTCTCGCGACGGAAGCTCACGCAGCCATTGCCGCCGTCCCCGGCCTTGACCTTGATGGTTGCTTCGTCGACGAATTTCATGGGGGCAGGTACAAGGGTAAAGGGCAAAGGTACAAGGTTTTCAATCTTAGGGGTTTTCCCTTGTACCTTGTATCTTTGCCCTTGTATCTGCGGCGCAAGGCGCCGCTCAAAATCAAAAAGCCCCGACGGGTCGGGGCTTTGCGTGAGCTCTGTGCTGCCGGGAAACCTCAGGCCTGCACGACACTCACGTATTTCCTGTTCCTGGGGCCCTTGGTCTCGAAGACCACGGTGCCGTCGGCCTTGGCGAACAGGGTGTGGTCGCGGCCGCAGCCCACGTTGACGCCCGCGTGGAAACGGGTGCCCCGCTGGCGGACCAGGATGTTGCCGGCGAGCACGTTCTGGCCGCCGAAGCGCTTGACACCCAGGCGCTTGCTTTCGGAATCGCGGCCGTTACGGGTACTGCCGCCTGCTTTCTTGTGTGCCATCTCGTGTTACCTCTGAGCGTTCAGCCGGAGATACCGGTGATCTCGACTTCCGTGAAATCCTGGCGGTGGCCCATCTGCTTGCGATGGTGCTTGCGGCGCCGGAACTTGATGATGGAGATCTTCTCGCCGCGCCCGTGGGTGCGGACCGTGGCCGTGACCTTGCCGCCTTCCACCAGCGGAGTGCCCACCTTCACCTCGTCGCCGCTGCCGACCAGCAGGACGTTGTCGAATTCCACGGTGGCGCCCGCCTCGGCGTCGAGCTTCTCGATGCGGAGCACGTCGCCCTGGGCGACCCGATACTGTTTGCCACCGGTTGCAATCACCGCGTACATCTTGATGTCTCCGGAAAAAGGGGGGTCTGGCGGATCCAAAGGAGCGGAATGATACCGGTGGGCGCGACACAGGTCAAACGCCCCGGAGCCCCCGAGCTTGACACCCGGACGCGGCCGTCCCTAGCATGCGCAGTTCCCAGCCGCCCGCCCGCCCCCATGGATATTGACCGGATACGCGATTTTGTCGCCGACGACATGGATGCGGTCAACGACCGTATCCGGGAGCGCCTGCAATCCTCCGTGGTGCTCATCAACCAGTTGGGCCAATACATCGTCAACAGCGGCGGCAAGCGCCTGAGGCCCCTGCTGGTCCTGCTGTCGGCCCGCGCCTGCGGCGCCACGGATCTCCGCCGGGTGGATCTGGCCACCATCATCGAGTTCATTCATACCGCCACGCTGCTGCACGACGACGTGGTGGACGCCTCCGAACTGCGCCGGGGCCGGGAGACCGCCAACGCCCTGTTCGGCAACGAGGCCAGTGTGCTGGTGGGCGATTTCCTCTATTCCAGGGCCTTCGAGATGATGGTGGAGATCGGCTCCATGCGCATCATGGAGATCCTGGCCCACACCACCAACACCATCGCCGAGGGCGAGGTGCTGCAGTTGCTCAACTGCCACGATGCCGATACCCCCGAGGACCGCTACATGGAGGTGATCCGCTCCAAGACCGCGAAGCTGTTCGAGGCGGCGGGGCGCATCGGCGCCGTGCTGGGCGGGCAGCCCGATGCGGTGGAGCGTTCCATGGCGGATTACGGCATGCACCTGGGCACGGCGTTTCAGCTCATCGACGACGTGCTGGACTATGGGGCGTCTGCCCAGGAAATGGGCAAGAACATGGGCGACGACCTGGCCGAGGGCAAGCCCACGCTGCCCCTGATCCACGCCATGCGCGTGGGCGCCCCCGAGCAATCCGCCGTGATCCGCGAAGCCATCGAGCAGGGTGGCCGGGACTACGCCGTGCGGGTGCTGGAGATCATTCGATCCACGGGGTCGCTGGATTACACCCGTTCGGTGGCAGCCTCCGAGGCCGCCCGCGCCGAGGGCAGCCTGACCGTGCTTCCGGAGTCCCCCGAGCGGGAGGCGCTGGTCGCCCTGGCGAGGTTCTCGGTCAACCGGGGATTCTAACGGCGGCCGACGCACGGTCTCCGCGACGGCACCGTACGCCGCCGACGCTTTTCTCTTGTATCTTTACACTTGTATCTTGTATCTTGCGCAGTTCTTCGGAGTGTAGCTCAGCCTGGTAGAGCACTGCCTTCGGGAGGCAGGGGTCGAAGGTTCGAATCCTTTCACTCCGACCAAAAACGATGTAAGAAGCCGCCTGCCGGAAACAGTGGGCGGCTTTTTATTTCAGGTCGCAGGCTCCTACCCATATCTCACCGACCGGTGAGATATGGGTTAGTGTTCCATGCCTTGTCAGGCCTGGTTTTCGTGTTCGCGATGGCCGCGGGTTGGTCCTTCGATGGCGAGGGTTGAAGGCAATGGGCCAGGTCATTCCTTCGCCGGACTGTCATCGAGCACGTTCAGCACTTCTACCCCGGGCAGATAGCCATACAAGACCCGCCCTTCCGTGGTCACAATCGCCGGTGTCCCATACAAACTCAGCTCCAGGGCAATGTCCAGGTGATTCATCACGGGGGTCTCGCAATCTGCGGCCTCCAGCTTCACACTCCGCTTGGCCTCGTCCATGGCCGCCTTGCGATCCTCCCGACACCAGACCGCCTCCATCAGGCGTCTGGAATTGCCATGAACGGGGAAGGCCGCGTACTTCACCCGAATGCCTTTCTCGAGATACTCATCCATCCTGAAGTGCAACAGGCGGCAGTGGGTGCAATTGACATCCGTGAAGACGACTACCGAATGCGTCACGTCACCCTCGGGTTCGTAGACGATCAGCTCGGAGTCGTCGATGGCGCCGACACGCTCTTTGACCTTCTCGGGGGGTGCACCCGCTGCCTGCGCCAAGGCCCCAAGCGTCAGTGCCCAAGCGGCCAGCAGATAGACGAGGCTGTGAGTATGCGCCCGCATTTTTTTCACGGTTGTTGTCTCTCCTCGATTCATTACTCGGGCGTAACCACTCGCCCCCCCCCTTGTCGCAAATCTGCCCCGAGAGGGCCGTCTTCCTGGCGGTCATGGAGTGGAATTGGGCGGAGACGCGGCAGCAGGCCTCGGCAGTTGCCCGGTCCTGAAGCAGCCTGAGACTGTCTGCGTGACCTTGCTTATGCACGAATCGCGCTCGGCCCTGTTTGGTCAGGTGCGCGCGGGGATCTCCGGCGAAGTATAGCACCGCGTCTTCATGGCGCTGCAGGTGTCCCCACAGGTTGTGGGCGTTCGACCTGGCCGCCAAGGCCGTGAATCGGCTTTATCGTGTGTTGCCTCCCGAATCAACAAGTCCCGGTCAGGTTTCGGGAGGCGCGGGTCTAGCCCACATATCTCACCGGGATCGCGGTTCAGGCTCGTCTTCGCGTCCGTATGCTTGCTCTTCACTCAACCCATAGCTACGGCTATGGGTTTCGCTCCAGAGCGGCGCCTACAAACGCGAATCCTTTGCCTGCTCCCGCGATCCCGGTGAGATATGCGGGCTAGGGTCCGAATCCTTTCACTCGGACCAGATCGGCCTGCGAAGGGCCTGACCGGTTTGCGGTCAGGCCTTTTTTGCTTCCCTGGCAGGCTTTCCCGTGGGGCCCGGGGCCGAGGGCACCGTAAGCAGCGCCGGCGCCTCCGAGAGCATGAAATCCAGAAATCCCTGCCCCACCCGGGAGAACCGCTTGCCCTGGGGATAGACCACGTACCACTGCCGGCGAATGGGGAATCCGGCCACGTCCAGGACCGCCAGTCGGCCGAGCGCCAGTTCCATCTCCAGGGTGTGCACCGACAACACCCCCAGCCCCAGCCCCGCCTCCACCGCCTGCTTGATGGCCTCGCTGCTGTGCATGATCTGGGCCGGCACCACCTGCTCGCCGTGCTTTTCGAAGAAGCGTTCCGTGGCGCCCCGGGTGCCGGAGCCCTGTTCCCGCATGATGAACGGCTCGGTGCGCAGACGCTCCAGGGGGATGTTGCGCTCCCGTGTCAGGGGGTGATCCGGCGGCGCAATCATCACCAGGGGGTTCTCCATGAAGGGGTGGGACACCAGATCCTTGCCGGGCGGCTGGCCCATGATGGCCAGGTCCATGGCGTTGGCCTCCAGGAGGCTCAGCAGGGTTTCGCGGTTGGTCACCTCCAGCGTCACCGAGACGCTGCTGTGGCGTTCGCAGAAGCCGGCGATCAGGCGCGGCACGAAGTAGTTGGCCGTGCTGGCCACCGCGATGGTGAGCCGCCCGCGGCTGAAGCCCTTCATCTCGTCCAGCACCATCTCCAGCTCCGACAGCTGGGCCGAGATGGCCATGGTGTAGTGGTACATCTCCCGCCCGGCCTCGGTCAGAAAGATGCGTTTTCCCACCTGCTCGAACAGGGGCAGCCCGGCATGCTCCTCCAGCTGCTTGATCTGCATGGAGACGGCGGGCTGGGTGAGGTGCAGCTCCTGGGAGGCCCGGGTGAAGCTCAGGTTGCGGGCCACGGCCTCAAAGGCCTTGAGTTGCCGAAAGGTAAAGTTCATCATGACGATCCCCACCAATCTGGACGGTTCCGCGGCGGGCCTGCCGCCTGGGGTGAAAGAGCACTTTCAGTGACGAGCACACCGCGCCGGGTATCTGCCCGGGCCGGTGCATCCCGCAGCCCCTTTTGGGGCCGCGAAGACCGGAACTGTCGATCTGGCCGGCCGGAAGCCTCGATCCGCCCCCGCCAGATCATAACTGATCACTTATCGTAATAATCACAAGAATTGATTGTTAATTATGCTGGCCTTTCCTCTAGGATGCCAGCAGTCCAAATCCAAAATGGCTTGCGGTCTCGCCCGGTGCGGGCCTCAGGCGTGGTTTTCGATCCTCAATATATCTAAGGAGTCGCACATGGCCGCCAAGAAATACAGCGCTGGCGTGAAGGAATACCGGCATACGTACTGGATGCCCGAGTATGTCCCGCTCGATACCGACATTCTGGCCTGCTTCAAGATCACGCCCCAGCCCGGCGTGGACCGCGAGGAGGCTGCCGCCGCCGTGGCCGCCGAATCCTCCACCGGCACCTGGACCACGGTGTGGACCGACCTGCTCACCGACCTGGACTACTACAAGGGCCGCGCCTACCGCATCGAGGACGTGCCCGGTGACGACGAGTCCTTCTACGCCTTCATCGCCTATCCCATCGACCTGTTCGAGGAAGGCTCCATGGTGAACGTGTTCACCTCCCTGGTGGGCAACGTGTTCGGCTTCAAGGCCGTGCGCATGCTGCGCCTGGAGGACGTGCGCTTCCCCATCGCCTACGTGAAGACCTGCGGCGGTCCGCCGCTGGGCATCCAGGTCGAGCGCGACGTGATGAACAAGTACGGCCGTCCCCTGCTGGGCTGCACCATCAAGCCCAAGCTCGGCCTGTCCGCCAAGAACTACGGCCGCGCGGTGTACGAGTGTCTGCGCGGCGGTCTGGACTTCACCAAGGACGACGAGAACGTCAACTCCCAGCCGTTCATGCGCTGGCGCCAGCGTTTCGACTTCGTCATGGAGGCCATCCACAAGGCCGAGGCGGAGACCGGCGAGCGCAAGGGTCACTACCTGAACGTGACCGCGCCCACCCCGGAAGAGATGTACAAGCGTGCCGAATACGCCAAGGAGATCGGCGCGCCGATCATCATGCACGACTACATCACCGGCGGCTTCTGCGCCAACACGGGTCTGGCCAACTGGTGCCGTGACAACGGCATGCTGCTGCACATCCACCGCGCCATGCACGCCGTGATCGACCGTCATCCCAAGCACGGTATCCACTTCCGCGTGCTGGCCAAGATCCTGCGCCTGTCCGGCGGCGACCACCTGCACACCGGCACCGTGGTGGGCAAGCTGGAAGGCGACCGCGCCGCGACCCTGGGCTGGATCGACCTGCTGCGTGAACAGTTCATCCCGGAAGACCGCAGCCGCGGCATCTTCTTCGACCAGGACTGGGGTTCCATGCCCGGCGTGTTCGCCGTCGCCTCCGGCGGTATCCATGTGTGGCACATGCCCGCCCTGGTCACCATCTTCGGCGACGACTCCGTGCTGCAGTTCGGCGGCGGCACCCTGGGCCATCCCTGGGGCAACGCGGCCGGCGCCCACGCCAACCGTGTCGCCCTGGAGGCCTGCGTGCAGGCCCGCAACGAAGGCCGCGAAGTGGAGCGCGAAGGCAAGGAGATCCTCACCGCCGCCGCCGCGCACAGCCCCGAACTCAAGATCGCCATGGACACCTGGAAAGAGATCAAGTTCGAGTTCGAGACCACCGACAAGCTGGACGTTGCGCACAAGTAATCGTCGCTGCGCGGGCGGTATTTGCCTGCCGCCCGCGACTTGAGAACCAGATTAAAGGGATACCGACATGTCCGACATTCAGAGCTACAAGCAGACGCCCAAGTTCGAAACCTTCTCCTACCTGCCGGAGATGAATGCCGACCAGGTGCGTCGCCAGATCGCCTACTGCATCGCCCAGGGCTGGAACCCGGCGGTGGAGCACAGCGAGAAGGAGAACGCCTTCGGCCACTACTGGTACATGTGGAAGCTGCCCATGTTCGGCGAGCAGTCCGTGGATACCGTGCTGGCCGAGATCGAGGCCTGCCACCGCGAATACCCGAACCAGATGGTGCGCTTCGTGGCCTATGACAACTATGCCCAGAGCCAGGGTATGGCCTTCGTGGTGTATCGCGGTCGTTGATTGCCGATGCGGGCCGGACCCTGCCGGTCCGGCCCCGTTCGCAGCCATAAACAGCAGACGCCTATCAGGAAGGATGTGCCATGAGTGATTCGACAGCCGGCTCCAGCCGGGGCCGCGAAATCGCGCTGGAGCGCCGCAAGGCCATGTCGCAGGGCGGCAAGGCCGGCGTGAACCCGCAGGCGGCCGCTCGCAGCGGCAGCCGCACGGCGTCGCGTGGCGCGACTTCCAGGTCCGCCCCGGCGCAGTCGACGGCCAGGACCCCCGCGGTGGCCTCGTCCTCAAGACCGAGGCAGACGGCTGCTCCGGCGCCTGCCGCCGCCCGCTCGCCCGACTCCGGGACCAATCCCGGGCCGTCCAGAGGACGCCAGGCGTCGCTGGCGCGGCGTCAGGCCATGACCCGCAACGGCAAGGCCGGGCTTGGCATGGTGCGTGGCGGTTCCGGCAAGGCCTCGACACTGGAGGCGTTGGCGGCGTCCATGGACGTGGACTGTTCCGAGATGAGCGGGCGGGAGATCTGCCGGCTGCGTCGCCAGGCCCTGTCCCAGGGCGGCAAGCAGGCCCTCAACGTCCAGCCTTCCCCGGTGCGCCGGGCACCCTCGGAGCAGCGGCCCGAGGCCCCCGTGGACAACGTGCCCCGCGCGTCGGAGACGGGTGAGATGAAGAAGGAGGGCTGCGGTTGCGGGTGCAAGGGCAAGAAGCGGGAGGAGGCACAGCCCACGGTGGAGGAGGCTGCCGTGGAGGCGGGTCTCGACGCCGTGTGCGAGGCGGCCGAGTCCGCTGACGACGCCGAATCCCCGGGTCCGATGATGTCCTCCGTGCGCGCCCTGTGCATGGCGCGCCGCCAGGCGCTCGCCGGGCGCGGCAAGAAGGCCCTGCGCCAGCCGCTCACGGGCGGCGGCCTGTCCCAGGGCACGCTGCCCCGGCAGCGTTCCTGGAAGGGTGCGCAGAAGCAGGGGTTGTCGGGGCGCGAGATCGCCCGGCAACGTCGCGAGGAGCTGTGTGCCATCGGGCGTGGTACAGACGAGAAGGGGCGTCCTTGCGGACGCATGCGCCCCCAGACCGGGCCGGTGAAGGTGGAGGAAGGCACCACCCTGGCCGGCCAGCGCGTCTCCGGCACCCAAGTGGACCGTTCCGCGCGGGTGACGGGTATCGAGTCCGGCAGCTGCCGGACCATCACGGGCACCGAGTACACGGGTGCCGAGCAGTACGAGCGTTTCTGCCGGACGCGGCCGGAGGCCAATGCGCCGAAAGTGAGCGTCACCCACACCCTGCGCGGTCAGGGCGTGACCGGCACGGAGGTGGGCCGTTCGGTGAGAGTCACCGGCGACGAGTACGGCAGCTGCAAGCCCGTGACCGGCACCGAGTACATCGGTGCGGAGCAATACGCGGAATTCTGCGCCACGGGCCCGCAGCCGGGCCCGCGCAAGACCAGCGCCATGCCGACCCGCGGTGGCGAGTCGGTGTCCGGCACCGCCGTGGGCAGGAGCGTCAGGGTGACCGGCGACGAGGCCGGCTCCGGTCGCCCGATCACGGGTACGGACTATGTCAGCGAAGCCGCCAGCGAGGTGCCCGGCATGGGAAAGTCTGAAAGCGGCCCCCTGAAGGTGGGGGTCATGCACACCCTGCGCGGGCGTGAACTGACCGGCACGGAAGTGGGCCGCTCCGTGAAGGTGACCGGTGACGAACCCGGCAGCTGCAAGTCGGTCACCGGTACCGAGTACATCGGCGCCGAGCAGTACGTCTCCGGGTGCGGCACGCGTCCGGCGCCCGGCCCCGAGAAGGTGTCGCGGTTGAGCACGCCCCAGGGGCTTGCGGTGACCGGCACGGCGGTGGGCCGCAGCGAGCGCGTCACGGGTGACGAGCCCGGCTCCTGCGCACGCCTGACCGGCACGCCCTATTACAACCAGGACGATTTCGCAGCGGCCTGTGAGGCACCCGCCGCCGGCGGCGTGCCCAAGGTGGGCGTGATGCACACGCTCAAGGGGCGCGAGGTGTCCGGTACCGTGGTGGGCGGGTCCTTCAGGGTGACCGGTGACGAGTACGGCGGCTGCAAGCCCATCACCGGTACCGAGTACGTGGGTTCCGAGCACTACGACGCCTTCTGCGCCAGCCGCCCCGATCCCTCGCCCGAGAAGGTGACCGTGGGTCGGACCTGGAACCAGCAGGCGGTCTCCGGCAGCGCCGTGGGCCGCAGCGCCAGGGTGACCGGCGACGAGTACGGCGCATGCAAGCCTGTCACCGGCACCGCGTATATCGGTCCTGACCAGTACCAGGACTTCTGCGAGGCGCCCGATACGGGGGCGGCCCAGGAACGGGTGGCGCAGCGCCATTCCACGCCGGGCATGCCGGTCACGGGCAGCCAGCCGGGCTACGACCCGCAGGTGACGGGCACCGAGCGCGGCGCCTGCCAGCCGGTCTCCGGTGCCCCCTACGTGGGCGCTGACGACTTCGCGCAGACCTGCCACATGGGCGGTGCGGCGGACCTGCATCCGCGCCTGCGTCCGGAAGGGCAGCCGGCACAGGCGGCGCCGCAGGGTTTCGAGCCTGCGCCCAACAGCCGGTTCAGCGTCGTGTCTCCGGCCCGTGAGGCCTGGGAGCGGCGCGACCGCCGGGTGACGGGAACCGCCTACGGCGCCAACGGCACGGTCACCGGCCCCATCAACAAGGCTGCGGGCCTGATCTCGGGCACTCCCGAGTTCCGTTACAGCGAAGGCGCCGCGGCCCCAGGTCAGGCCGTGCCCGCCCAGCCCGAGGCACCGCCTGCCGCCAGCCGGATCACCGGCAACGGCAGCGAAAGCGGCGTGACCATCACCGGTGATCACTGGGCCCGGGGCAGCAGCGTGACGGGGACCGAGGGTTTCTCGGTGCGCCGTAACGCCACCCAGCGCGGCGAGCCACGCGGCGAGGGCCGCAGTGCCGTGACGTATCGCGGCATGGAACGGCCCGAGGTGCCCGAGAGCAGGATCACCGGCAGTTCCGGGAACACCAGCAAGGGTTCCCTGGTGACGCTCTCCGGGGGTGCGCGTGGCTAGGATGAAGGCGGCCGCGGGCCGTGCGGACGTGAATGCTGCGACATCGTGACAAGACCCCCCTGGGGAGCCGCTACAAGGCACCCAGGGAGATGGGCGTCGGACGGCCCGAGGAGGACGACAGGGAACAGCAGGCGCAGGTGGAAGGCGAGTCCGCCCCTGCATCGGCGGCGTCCAGCGCCCAGGCGCCTTTCCTGCCGGGTCATCCCCTGGCGGACCAGGACGCCAACACGGCGTTGTACGAATACGAGCGGGGGTTCCGGGAGCGATTCGCGCGTCTGGTGCCGGTGCTCAAGGAGGTGCACTCGCTGCAGCACGAACCGGATTTCGAGCTGCGTGCACAGAAGATCACGCAAGAGGCGCTGGGTTACCGGCTGCCGGAAGAAGTTGTGGCGGATGCCTGGATCAACGGTCTGGACACCCGCGCGCTGTACCTGCACGGCATGTTCGAGATGTTCGACCAGGTGGTCAACGAACACTGGCGGGGCCGCGACGACCTGATCGCCGATGCGCAACGGGCCGTCGCCTACTTCCTGGACTGCGATTTCCATGAAGTGGACATCACGCCCTGTTCGGATGGACGCCTGCTGGGCCTGCGACGTTTCATTCTGCGTCTGCCCGCCCTGGCCGTGCGTGTGAAGAGTTATGCCGGTGCGCTGTTCGACATCGAGAGCGACGTGCAGCACTGGACGAGGCGCGAGCTGATCCGCTTCAGGGAGGGTGTGCCGACGACGCCGGACGTGCCGAGCCGCTACCTGAAGATTGCTGTGTACCACTTCAGCAGCTCGGCGCCGAATGAACAGGGATGCGCGGCCCATGGCTGCAACGAACGCGACGCGGCCGAGGCGGCGCTCCTGCAGCTCAGGGCGTTCCGCCAGGCGATCGAGAACACGTACTGCTGCGGCGCGTCGGTGGATACATTGCTGATCGGCGTGGACACGGACACGGACGCCATCAAGGTGCACGTGCCCGATGCGGATACGCGCATGAGCCTGTACCGCTTCGTGGACTGCGGCGAGCTGTACCGCGAGACGCGCGAGCTGGATGCCCAGACGGCGTCGCTGCGGGTGTACGAGGCGATACAGGAGGCGATCCACACCCAGGGCTGGGGCAAGGGCAACGGTGCGCCGCACGAAGGGATGCTGCGACTCGTGACGAGACTGCTGCTGAACAACATCTCGCAGCTCGATTACGTGGCGCGCTACCACGGTGGACGCTACGCCGACGTGGAGCATCAGGAGCGGGTGATCATCGTGGGTGATCACATCTCCGAGATGCAGGTACGCAACTTCGCGTACTTCACGCAGATGCAGACCATGGAGGAGGACGGCAAGAACATGGACGTGGCGGTGCGCAAGATATTCGGCTCGCTGAACATCTCGCACGGTCTGCCCATACCGGTGGTGGTGCATTACCGCTACAACCGGAACGTCCCGGGAGCCCGGGATCGCGCAGAGGCCCATGCGCGGCGGGTGAAGGCGGCGATCATGGATCGCTACCGGGAGCTGGCCGAAAAGGGTCTGATCGGATGTCACATGGTGATCCGTGACAAGCAGAGTGGCAGCCAGCTCGAACTGCTGGAAGGTTGAACCGCAAGGTCACAGGGCGAACGCATGAAGATCTGCAAGGTTGAAAAGACGCTGGTGTCGACGAACAGGATCAGGGACCTGGGCCATCGTCCGCTGCTGGTGGTGCGCGAAAAGGGCAGCGGCCCGCCCACGGTGGCCGTGGACGCGGTGGGTTGCGTGCCGGGCGACTGGGTGATCGTGGTGGGCAGCTCGGCCGCGCGTGAAGCCGCCGGCAGCAAGGAGTACCCGAGTGACGCCACCATCGTCGGCATCATCGACTACTGGGAGGAGGAGTAACCGGTGGAGATCATGCGCGTGGTCGACGAGCTGGTCTGCACCCGGCGCGTGCCGGGGCTGTACACCGCCTCGCTGCGCGTGCTCGCGGACCACAAGGGCAGGCTCAACGTCGCGGTGGATCCGGTGGGCGCACACCCGGGCAACTGGGTGTTCACCGTGAGCGGCTCGGCGGCGCGCTACGCGACAGGTGATTTTCGCATCGCCACCGATCTCACCATCGGCGGCATCATCGATCACTGGGACGGTGATGACGGCAGTAAACAGGCCACCGGAAGGGAATCGGGTGGTGAAGGCAACGAAGCAAGCGGCTCGGCCACCTCCAGAAACGTGGCGTGAGCATGATTGGAATCTGAACCCGTAAATCCAGGAGAAGAGAGATGGCAAGTGAACGTTTTGGAGTGGCCCTTGGGATGATCGAGACCCGCGGTCTGGTGCCGGCGATTGAAGCAGCCGATGCCATGACCAAGGCCTCCGAGGTGCGTCTGATCGGGCGCCAGTTCGTGGGCGGCGGCTACGTGACCGTGCTGGTGCGCGGCGAGACGGGTGCGGTGAACGCGGCCGTGCGTGCCGGCGCTGACGCCTGCGAGCGCGTGGGTGATGGCCTGGTGGCTGCGCACATCATTGCCCGCGTGCATTCCGAGGTGGAAAGCATCCTGCCCGAGCGCGTGGAAAAGTAAGTCAACAAACCTTGACTAGGAGTTAAGACAATGGCGAATGAACGATTTGGTGTGGCCCTCGGCATGATCGAGACCCGTGGTCTGGTTCCCGCGATCGAAGCGGCGGATGCCATGACCAAGGCCTCCGAAGTGCGGCTGATTGGTCGTCAGTTCGTGGGCGGTGGTTACGTCACCGTGCTGGTGCGCGGTGAGACGGGCGCGGTGAACGCGGCCGTGCGTGCCGGCGCTGATGCCTGCGAGCGCGTGGGTGACGGCCTGGTGGCCGCGCACATCATTGCCCGCGTGCATTCCGAGGTGGAAGCGATCCTGCCCGAGAAGCCGTAAGCGGCAATCGCGGTATGGAACCCGTAATTGCCGCCGCGGTAACAAGCCCGGCGGCAGGGGTCTGAAGCAAGGAGACTGAGATGGCTAACGAAGTGACCGGTGTGGCCCTCGGGATGATCGAGACCCGCGGTCTGGTGCCGGCGATTGAAGCAGCCGATGCCATGACCAAGGCCTCCGAGGTGCGTCTGATCGGGCGCCAGTTCGTGGGCGGTGGTTACGTGACCGTGCTGGTGCGCGGCGAGACGGGCGCGGTGAACGCGGCCGTGCGTGCCGGTGCCGATGCCTGCGAGCGCGTGGGTGACGGCCTGGTGGCCGCGCACATCATTGCCCGCGTACATACCGAGGTGGAGGGCATTCTGCCCACGAGCCCCAGCGACAGCGGCGCCTGTGACGGCCGTGACGGCGCGGTAGTGCCGGCCAGCTAAGGACGCGCATCCATGGCCGATTCGCGCATCATCGGATTCCTGGGGCGGGCGATCTCCCATGAGTTCTCCGCGGCCCAGCAGTATCTCGCCCAGGCGAGGCTGACCGCCCTGTGGGGTCTGGAGTCCGAGAGTGCAGGTTTTCGCAAGGATGCGGACGAGGAGATGGGGCATGCCGACATGCTGCTGACGCGCATGCTGTTTCATGGCGCCACCCCGGGTGGCACCCATCTGGCGCCGGTACGCCTGGGCCGGTCCCTGGCGGATCTGCTCCTGCACGACCGGGAGCTGGAGCTGGATGCGGTCAGGCTGTACGAGGAGGCCATGACCTATTGCCGGCGGCGTCGGGCCGAGGACGATGCGCAGCTGTTTGAGCGCATCCTCAATGATGAACTCGAGCACGTGCGCGAGATCGATGCCCGGCTGGCGGCGATGGACAACAGGAGCCGCAGCCGTGGCTGACTCGGATCTGGTGGTGCCGGAGGGTTGGGATCCGGGGCGCGGCAAGGCGGCGCAGCTCAACAAGCGCTACAGCTTCGAGGGCTACGGCCAGACGCGCGATTTCCTGGACCGGGTGGCCGAGCTGTCCGAGGGCGAGGGCTATCACCCCAACATCAGTTTCGGCACCACGTATGTGAACATCACCATTGACGCGCGCAATGGTGAGCGGCTGGAAGAGACGGACGTCGCCTTCGCGCTGGAGATAGACAGGCTTTACTCGGAAAAGGGTTAGCGCCGCCTGGTCGAGGGCGCCTTGAAGCGGGGAGCGGGCATGTCGTCGAAGGTGGTTGCGGTCATCAATCAGAAGGGTGGCACGGGCAAGACCACCCTGACCATGAACCTGGCCGCCGGGCTTGCGCGCCGCGCGCGTTCCCTGGTGGTGGACGCCGACCCGCAGGGCTCCGCCGGGCACTGGGTGCGCATGGCGGACGATCGCCGCCCCTTTCCCGCCTCGGTGATCTCGGTGGCCGGGCCCCTGGACCGCGAGGTGGGGCGCATCCGGCGCGACTACGACTACGTGGTGGTGGATTGCCCCCCCACCATGGACAGGGCCTCCGCCGGGGCCGCCATGTCGGTGGCCGACGTGGTGCTCATCCCCGTGCTGCCGTCACCGGTGGATCTGTGGGGCAGCGTGCGCATGTCGCGCGGGCTGGAGGACGCCCGCGATGAGAACCCCGGGCTGCGGGCGTTCATCGTGGTCAACCAGCTGGAGGTGCGCAACGCGCTGTCCCGGGCCATGCGCCACGCGCTGACGGAGATCGACATTCCGGCGCTGGACAGCAGCCTGCGGCGCCGGGCGGCGTATCGGCGCGCCGCGCTCGAAGGCTGCTCGGTCTATGACCTGGGCAAGCCCGGCGAGGCGGCGGCCGCCGAAGTGGAATCCATCATTGAAGAGGTGTTCGAGTCATGAGCGACATCCAGAGCAAGCTGGCCGCCGGCGTACGCGAGGCGAGGAAGCAGCAGGACGAACCCAAGGCGGGCAAGGCCGAGGCGGCCAAGTCCAGGCCGGCTCCCAAGACGCCCGCCCCGGCCAAGGCGCCGGCACCCGCTGCGGACGACGCCAACCAGGTGCCGCCCAACACCGGCGATGACCCGTGGGCGGATCTGCATCCGCGGCGCGTCTGGCCCGACTGAGGCCCGTTTGGCCATTCACGGTAAAGAGGACGGGACCGCCGCCGAAACGGGGCGATCCCCGGGAGAGTTGTTGTCATGAACGATGAGCTGCGCGACTACCTGATCCACGAGGAGCCGTATTACCGGCCCGTCGGCGACGAGGTGGAACTCTACGAGGCCGCCTACTCGGTGCGTATGCCCATGATGCTCAAGGGCCCCACCGGCTGCGGCAAGACCCGATTCGTGGAGTACATGGCCTGGCGTCTGGGCAAGCCGCTGATCACCGTGGCCTGCAACGAGGACATGACCGCATCCGACCTGGTGGGGCGTTTCCTGCTGGATGCCGAGGGGACCCGCTGGCAGGACGGCCCTCTCGCGCTGGCCGCCCGCTTCGGGGCCATCTGCTATCTGGACGAGGTGGTCGAGGCGCGCCAGGACACCACGGTGGTGATCCATCCGCTGACCGACAATCGCCGCGTGCTGCCCCTGGAGCGCAAGGGTGAGCTGGTGCATGCCCACGAAGACTTCCAGGTAGTGATCTCCTACAACCCGGGCTACCAGAGCCTGATGAAGGACCTCAAGCAGTCCACCAAGCAGCGTTTCGGGGCGCTGGACTTCAACTACCCGGCCCATGACCTGGAAACCGAGATTGTCTCTCACGAGACCGGGGTGAGCGCCGACATCGCCGGCAAGCTGGTGAGCGTGGCCGAGCGTGCCCGCAACCTCAAGGGTCACGGTCTGGACGAGGGCATCTCCACGCGCATGCTGGTGTACGCCGGTTCGTTGATCCACAAGGGTGTCGCGCCGCTGGCCGCCTGCCGCATGGCCCTGGTGCGTCCCATCACGGACGACCCCGACATGCGCGACGCCCTGGACGCCGCGGTCACGACGTTCTTCTGACCGGTGCCGCCGCGAAGCGCGGCCATGCAGTCTCCGCCATGAGCATCCATCTCGAAGATTACCGCGAGCTTCTCGAGGATCTCGGGCCCCATGCGGCCGAGGTCATGGAGGCCTCATGGCAGGAAGCGGCGCGCGCCTTCAGCAGTCACGGGCTGAAGGCCTATTACCTGGAAGGCGCCCAGGCCCTGCACTCCCTGAGCCGCGGCAGTGAACTGGTGGTGGCCTTCATCCAGGAGGCGCCGGACGTTGCCCGCGAACTGGGCGAGGACGCCGTGCAGGATCTCCTGAGCGCGGCCATCAGGCTCTACTCCAAGACCAGTGTCGCGGTGATCACCCTGCTGGTCTCCACCGCCCCGGTGGCGGCCCGGCGCTTGGGCGATCGCTCGCTGTTCAACGGCTACCTGCGGTTGCTGGACAACCTGCTCAGCCAGGTGCCCAGGGGCGTGCGCCCCATGCTCGAGCGTCTGGACGAACTGCTTACCCACCTGACCCTGGGCGGCCTGCGTCGCTGGGCCATGTGGGGCGCGCAGGCCCATCGCACGGACCCTGAGGCCCAGGTGGCCTACTTCGGCCTGCAGTCCCCGGAGTCGCTGTCGGTGTTCCAGAAGGAACGTCGCGGCACCCTGTTCGTGGACGTGCAGCGGCGCATCAACATCTACCTGCGCGCCCTGTGGGCACGGGACTTCTTCATGCGTCCCACCAGTGGTGACTTCGAGTCCCGTGAGGGCTACCGGCCCTACATCGAGGGCTACACCCTCTACCTGCCCGATGCCTACGACGACATGGACGGACTCACGGGCCTGGACCTCTATCGTGCTGCCGCCGCCCATGCCGCGGCGCACATGGTGTACACACGGGAGATGCTCCCGGAGGCGGAGCCCAGGGGCGTGGCCGGCGCGCTGGTGGGCCTGTTCGAGGACGCCCGCGTCGAGACCCTGGCGGTGCGCGCGTTTCCCGGCCTGCGCCAGATCTGGCTGCCCCTGCACCGCGCCACGCCCGATGACGGAGACGAGCCGGCGGTGCTGCTGGCGCGTACCGCCCGCGCCCTGCTGGATCCCGACTACCGCGATGACCACCCGTTCGTGACCCGTGCGCTGGAGGCCTTCGAGGCCCGCGCCGACAACCTGGAGCAGCCGCTGCTGGCATGGGAGCTGGGTCAGGAACTGGCGTCCACCTTCCCCCTGCTCGGCAGCTTCAACCCGGCCCAGGATCAGGCGGACATCGTCTACCGGGACGACAATCGCTACATCTGGGACTTCGGGCGAGAGGACGAATCGGGCGAGGTGGTGCGCCTGGGCGAGACACGTCATCAGCGCCGCCACGTGAGCCTGATGGAGATGATCAATGAACTGGACGTGCCCGGCGCGGGCGACGACGCCGAGGAGATCTGGGTGCTCTCCACCGAGTTCTTCCGCGACTCGGAGGAGACCAGTCTCAATGAGCAGGAGGGCAAGCCGCCCATCTCCCTGCCGTTTCATTACCACGAGTGGGACTACCAGATGCAGCTGGAGCGACCGCACTGGTGCACCCTGCTGGAACGCCGCCCGCCCGCCGGCGACCTGTCTCTCATCGAGGACCTTGCCGACAAGCACCGCCCCCTGATTGCGCGGCTCAAGTACCTGATCGAGGCCATGCAGCCCCAGGGGCTCATTCGCATGCGCAAGCAGCCGGACGGCGACGAACTGGACGTCAACGCCCTGGTTCACGCCATGGTGGATCTGCGCCTGGGCGAGCAGCCGGACCCGCGCGTGTTCATCCGCAACATCCGCAAGGTGCGCGATCTGTCTGTACTGCTGCTCATCGACCTTTCCGAATCCACCAACGAAACGGTGG
This sequence comes from Thioalkalivibrio denitrificans, assembly GCF_002000365.1. Classification (GTDB taxonomy): domain Bacteria; phylum Pseudomonadota; class Gammaproteobacteria; order Ectothiorhodospirales; family Ectothiorhodospiraceae; genus Thioalkalivibrio_A; species Thioalkalivibrio_A denitrificans. The sequence continues at coordinate 39,193 of NZ_MVBK01000042.1, forward strand.
GCGGGAGCGAGACGCGCGTGCTGGACCTGGCGCGCGAGTCCACCGCGTTGCTGGCCGGGGCGCTGTCGAAGATCGGCGATCCGTTCGCCATCCACGGGTTCGACTCGGACGGTCGCCACGACGTGGAGTATTTCCGCTTCAAGGATTTCGACGCGCCCTACGACGACAAGGTCAAGGCGCGGCTGGCGGGCATGACCGGGCAGATGTCCACGCGCATGGGCACGGCCATCCGCCACGCCGGAGAGATCCTCAAACGCCAGCCCACCCACAAGAAGCTCCTGCTGCTGCTCACCGACGGCGAGCCGGCGGACACCGACGTGCGCGATCCCCAGTACCTGCGCTTAGACGCCAAGCGCGCGGTCGAGGAGGTGGCCAGGCATGGGGTGTTCACGTTCTGCATCAGCCTGGACCCCCATGCCGACGAATACGTGGAGCGCATCTTCGGCGCCCGCAACTTTGCCGTCATCGACAACGTCGAGCGGCTGCCGGACCGTCTGCCCATGCTGTATGCGGGCCTGACACGATAGCTTTCCAGGTCCGCTATCCCTTGCGAAACATGCAGGTTGGCGGAGAGACATCACGGAGCACACTATGGTGACCAAGGGTTCTTCCACGAGCCGGCCCCGGATCAGCGGGACCCGCTTCATCGACGCGGACGCCGTGCGCGGCAGCCGACTGAGCATGAGCGCGTCGTTTCGCGGCCATGCGCATCCGGTCACCGGCACTTTTCGCGGCGTCGAAGCCGAGGGGATCGACACGCCCCCGGATGAGGCCTGCGTCGTCTGTGCCCCCACGACCCAGCGTCTCGCGGAGGACCTGTTCGACCGCTGGAACGATGCGCTCAAGAGCGGGGATCCGGACCGCGTGACCGCCTGTTACGCCGAGGACGCCGTGCTGTTGCCCACGGTATCCAACATCCCGCGCACCAGCCATGCCGAGATCCGCGACTACTTCGTGCATTTCCTGGAGAAAAAGCCCCGGGGCACCATCAACCAGCGCAACGTCAAGTTCGGCTGCAACAAGATCACCGATGCGGGCATCTACACCTTCCGCGTCGAGGACAACGGCCAGATCCTGGAGGTGCCCGCCCGCTATACCTTCGTCTACGAGAATCGTGACGGGGAGTGGCTGATCGTGCACCACCACTCGTCGAAGATGCCGGACTGAGTCTTGATGTGGGAATTGGGAATTTGGAAGCAAGCAGTGGGAAGGGGAAAGAGGGGCGAACACCTTGATTCGAGAGAAACGACACGCCGGCTGTCCATGACACGGGTTCGGGGCGGCCTGTATGATGGTCAACCCGTGCCGTGCGAACACTGAACCTGGAGTGCCATCGGTGAGCAAGGGAACCCTCTACATCGTTTCGGCCCCTTCCGGTGCGGGCAAGACCAGCCTGGTGGCAAAGCTCCTGGAGGTGCGGTCGGATCTGGCCCTGTCCGTATCCCATACCACCCGACCACCGCGCCCGGGTGAGCAGGACGGCGTGCATTACCACTTCACCGACGCCGAGACCTTCCTGGCCATGATCGAGGACGGGGCGTTCCTGGAGCATGCCCGGGTCTTCGACAACTACTACGGCACCTCCCGGGCCGCCGTGCAGGCCCAGCTGGATGCGGGCAAGGACGTAATCCTGGAGATCGACTGGCAGGGGGCGCAGCAGGTGCGCCGGCTCATGCCGGGCTGCCAGTCCATCTTCATCGTCCCGCCCTCCCCTGAAACCCTGGAGGCGCGCCTGCGCGGCCGCGGCCAGGACTCGGACGAGGTCATCGAACGACGCCTGGGTGAAGCGGTCAAAGAGATCGAGCACCACGTGGAATACGACTACCTGGTGGTCAACGACGACTTCGACACGGCTTTGGGAGAACTGCAGTCCATCTTCCAGGCCAACCGACTCAGGCTGAGGCCCCAGCTGGAGCGTCACCGGAGACTCCTCGAGAACCTGCTGGCTTCCGGGGGCCGTAAGGCCTAAAATACTGAGTTCGAGCGAATTTTTTGGAGTAAATGGAAACATGGCACGCATTACCGTCGAAGACTGCCTGGAAAACGTGGACAACCGCTTCCAGCTCGTGCTGGTGGCCGCCAAGCGCGCGCGCCAGTTGTCCATGGGCCACGAGCCCCATGTACCCACCGAGAACGACAAGCCCACGGTCATCGCCCTGCGCGAAGTGGCGGAAGGCCTGGTGGGTCCGCAGGTGCTGGACGAGGTGGTCGCGGAGGAGCACGCGGTGGCGTCGGAGATCACCGAGGACGAGGTGCGCGCGGAGCTCTGAAGGCATGCGCGCATACGTAACCTATGGTGGAAACCGCCACATCCGCTCCCTCCACCACAGGTGTCGCGTCAAAGGAGAACACGCGATTCCTGGCCAGCGACCTGTGCGCCTATCTGGATAGCTATCTCGAGCCCGAACAGGTCAGCGAGGTCTACAAGGCCTACCTGTTCGGCGCCGAGGCCCACGACGGGCAGACCCGTCTCTCCGGCGAACCCTACATCTACCATCCCCTGGCCGTGGCCAAGACCATGGCCGAGATGCGGATGGACCACAAGTCCATCATCGCCGCCATCCTCCATGACGTCATGGAGGACACCCACATCAGCAAGGAGCGCATCATCGAGGAGTTCGGCGAGGACGTTGCCGAACTGGTGGATGGTGTCTCCAAGCTGACGCATCTGAAGTTCCGTTCCAAGGTCGAGGCCCAGGCGGAGAACTTCCGCAAGATGATGCTGGCCATCACCAGGGATCTGCGCGTGATCCTGGTGAAGCTGGCCGACCGGCTGCACAACATGCGCACCCTGGGCGTCATGCGCCCGGACAAGCGCCGACGCATTGCCCGCGAGACCCTCGAGATCTACGCCCCCATCGCCCAGCGCCTGGGCATGAATGCCATCCGCCGGGAGCTGGAGCAGCTCGGCTTCGCCGCCATGTATCCGAACCGCTTCAAGGTGGTTCAGGAGGCGGTCAACAAGGCGCGCGGCAATCGCAAGGAGGTGATGCAGAAGATCGAGACCGCCATCTTCAACCGCATGGAAGAGGCGGGCATCGAGGCACGCATCATCGGGCGCGAGAAGAACCTCTACAGCATCTATCGCAAGATGAAGCAGAAGCGCCTCTCGTTCACGGAGGTCTTCGACGTGTTCGCGGTGCGCATCGTGGTCTCCGACGTGGACACCTGCTACCGGGCGCTGGGCGTGGTGCACAACCTCTACAAGCCGGTGCCCGGACGCTTCAAGGATTACATTGCCATCCCCAAGGCCAACGGTTACCAGTCGCTGCACACGGTGCTGTTCGGCCCGCACGGGATCCCCATCGAGATCCAGGTTCGTACCGAGGAAATGGACCGGGTCGCCGAGAGCGGCATCGCCGCCCACTGGCTCTACAAGGCCGGCGACAGCCATTCCGCAACGGCCCAGGCGCGTGCGCGGGAGTGGCTCAAGGGCGTGCTGGAGATTCAGCAGAGCGCCGGAAACTCCATCGAGTTCCTGGAGAACGTCAAGGTGGACCTCTTCCCCGAGGAGGTCTACATCTTTACCCCCAAGGGCGAGATCATGGAGTTGCCCAAGGGCGCCACCGCCGTGGACTTCGCCTATGCGGTACACTCCGACGTGGGCAACACCTGCGTGGCGGTCAAGATCGACCGCAGGCTCGCGCCGCTCTCCACACACCTGTTCAGCGGACAGACCGTGGAGATCATCACCGCGCCCGGCGCACGTCCCAACCCCGCGTGGCTGTCCTTCGTGGTGACGGGCAAGGCGCGCACCAGCATCCGGCATTACCTCAAGAACCTGCGCGAGGACGAGGCGGTCAGCCTCGGGCGGCGCCTGCTGGACAAGGCGCTGGTCGCCTATGGGCTGTCGCTGGAACAGGTGGCCCAGGAGCGCATCGATGCGCTGGTCGAGGAACTCAAACTTCCGGGTCTGGACACGTTGCTCATGGACATCGGACTCGGCAACCGCATGGCCGCACTGGTCGCCCGGCGGCTGTCAGGCCGTGACGAGGAGGGTGCCGCGGTGGAAGCCGCCCCCGAGCGGCCGCTGGCCGTCAAGGGCACCGAGGGCATGGTGCTCTCGTTTGCCCGCTGCTGCTATCCGATCCCGGGAGACCCCATCGTGGGCGTCATGAGCACCGGCCGCGGCCTGGTCGTTCACCGCGAGACCTGCCGCAACGTGTCCGAGTTCCGGGACAAACCCGACAAGTGGATCCCCGTGGAATGGTCGCCGGAGCCGGGCGTGGAATATGCCGCAGCCATTCGCGTGCAGACCGCCAACCAGCGCGGCGTGCTGGCGAATCTGGCCACGGTGATCGCCGACATGGGCTCCAACATCGAGAACGTGTCCTTCGACGAACGCGACGGCGCCACCACCACCATCACCTTCACGCTCTCCACCAGCAGCCGCCGGCACCTGGCCAACATGATGCGCCGCATGCGCCGCCTGCCGGAGGTGATGAAGATCCAGCGTGCGCGTGGTTGATTTTTGAATGGACAGGATGGACAGGATTTTTCTGGATTTACAGGATGAAAGAAGAAACGAAAAGCAGAAGAGCTTAGACAGGATTAACAAGATTTACATGATTCAAAGAAGAGTGTCTTTAATCCTGTAAATCTTGTTAATCCTGTCTGATGTTTTCCTTCAGATGTCTTATCCTGTAAATCCAGAAAAATCCTGTCCATCCTGTCCATTCGCCTTTAAAGAAAATCCAAGGAGCTATCAATGCCCCGCGAGATCATCCGCACCGACAAGGCCCCCCAGGCTATCGGTACTTACTCCCAGGCCGTGAAGGTGGGCAACACCGTCTATCTCTCCGGACAGATCCCGCTGGACCCCGCCACCATGGAACTGGTGACCGATTCCATGGAAGCGCAGATCCGCCGGGTGTTCGATAATCTCAAGGCCGTGGCCGAAGCCGCCGGCGGCAGCCTCGCGGATGTGGCCAAGCTCAACATCTTCCTCACGGACCTCTCCCACTTCGCCCTGGTCAACGAGATCATGGCGCAGTATTTCAGCGAGCCCTACCCGGCACGCGCAGCCATCGGCGTGGCCAGTCTGCCCAAGGGTGCGGCGGTGGAGATGGATGCGATTCTTGAACTTGGCTGAGCTTTGGAATGGACAGGATGAACAGGATTTTTCAGGATTGACAGGATGAAAGAGAATGTGAAAAGAAGAAGAAAAGCTTGGACAGGATTTACATGATTATTTCTTGAAGGCCTTTGATCCTGTAAATCATGTTAATCCTGTCTAAACGCCTTTCATCCTGTGAATCCTGAAAAATCCTGTTCATCCTGTCTATTGGATCTCCCGGTAAGGACACCGAACCAATGACTGAACCCGTAACCGTACTCAAGGGCATCGGGCCGAAGCTGGCGGAGCGGCTCGAGCGGCTTGGCATCCGCACGGTGACGGATCTGCTCTTCCATCTTCCGCTTCGCTACCAGGACCGTACCCGCGTCGTGCCTATGGGCAGCCTGCGTCCCGGTGACGAGGGCGTGGTTGAAGGCACCGTCGATCACGCCGAGGTGGTGTATCGCGGGCGGCGCATGCTGCTTGCGCACATCAGTGACGGCACCGGCGCCATCACATTGCGTTTCTTTCACTTTTCCGCTGCGCAGCAGCAGGGGCTGGTGCGCGGTCTGCGCCTGCGCTGTTTCGGGGAGGCACGGCGCGGCCACGCGGGTCTCGAGATGGTGCACCCGGAGTACCGGGTTGTCAGCGAAGATGCGACGGTGGACGATACGCTCACGCCCGTCTACCCGACCACCGAGGGCCTGCATCAGCTCAGCCTGCGCCGCCTCACCGACGAGGCGCTCGCGCGTCTCGACAGGTTGCCTGACTGGCTGCCGCCGGGCGTGCTGGCGGGCGCGGGGCTTCCGGACCTGGAATCGGCGCTTCGCACCGTGCACCGTCCGCCGCCCGATGTGTCCGTGGCCGCACTCATGGAGGGACGTCACCCGGCCCAGCGCCGTCTCGCCTTTGAGGAACTGGTGGCGCACCACCTGAGCCTGGCGCGGCTGCGCGCACGCACCACGGAAGATCCGGCGCCTGCCGTCAAGGTGCCGGGGCGTCTCTTCCGGCAACTCACCGACCGCCTGTCCTTTGCGCTGACGGGTGCCCAGAACAGGGTCATCGGCGAACTGCTCACCGACATGGCACGTCCCCATCCCATGCTGCGGCTGGTGCAGGGGGACGTGGGCGCCGGCAAGACGATGGTGGCAGTGGCGGCGTGTCTCGCGGCCGTGGAGGCGGGCTACCAGGCCGCGGTGATGGCACCCACGGAGATTCTTGCCGAACAACACTTCCACAACTTCAGCGAACAACTGGAACCGCTTGGTGTTACGGTCGCCTGGCTTTCCGGCAAGCTGACGGCAAAGGCGCGGCGGGAGACAGTGTCCGATGTGGCCGAAGGCCGCGCCCGCGTGGCGGTGGGTACCCATGCGCTGTTTCAGGGCGACGTGGACTTCGACGACCTGGCCCTGGTGGTGATCGACGAGCAGCACCGCTTCGGTGTGCACCAGCGCATGGCGTTGCGCGAGAAGGGCAACCGTGACGGCCGTTTGCCCCACCAACTCATCATGACTGCCACGCCCATTCCGAGGACGCTCGCCATGACCGCCTATGCCGACCTCGATTACTCGGTCATCGACGAACTGCCGCCGGGGCGCACACCGGTGAAGACCGTCGCTGTCAGTGACGCCCGGCGTGCGGAGGTGGTCGAACGCATCAGCGTCGCCGTGGCCGAGGGCCGACAGGCCTACTGGGTGTGCACGCTGATCGAGGAGTCGGAGGCCCTGCAGGCACAGGCCGCGGAAGACACCTACGCACAGCTCTGCGAAGCGCTGCCGCACGTGAATGTCGGTCTGGTGCACGGACGCATGCGGCCGAAGGAGAAGGAATCGGTCATGGCCCGGTTCAAGGCGGGCGGGATCCAGCTCCTGGTGGCCACCACGGTCATCGAGGTGGGTGTGGACGTGCCCAACGCGTCGCTCATGATCATCGAAAACGCCGAGCGCCTCGGACTTGCCCAGTTGCACCAGTTGCGCGGCCGGGTGGGGCGCGGCACCACCGAGAGTTCCTGCGTGCTGCTCTACCGTCCGCCGCTTTCCGATACTGCCCGCAAGCGCCTCGATGCCCTGCGCGCCACCACCGACGGTTTCGAGATCGCGCGCATCGATTTGGAGCTTCGCGGCCCCGGCGAGGTCCTCGGCACCCGCCAGACGGGCGCCATGCAGTTCCGCATCGCCGACATCATGCGCGACCAGGATCTGCTCGATGAGGTCAAGCGCACCGCCCAAAGGCTATGGGCCGAGTATCCGGATCATGTGGATCCGCTCATCGACCGCTGGCTGAGCGGTGCGGAGGAATACGGGCGCGTCGGATAAATTCAGTGGCAAGTCTCAAGTAGCAAGTAGCAAGGAATGGCGGCGGCACCGTCAGCCGCCGACTCGTAGGTCGGGCTTCAGCCCGAGGCCGCGGCCAAACAAGACTTCCGGCCGCGGGGCCTCGATTCGGGGCCCGCACGGCGGGCACGGCCCGCCCTACGAATATGCTCCCTTCGCGGGCTTCGCGGGCTTCGCGGGCTTCGCGGTCTTTGCGAGAGAAACTGCCCTTCGTGGTGAGCCAGTTTGCGGGCTCAGGACCCCGGATCAGAGACCGAGCATCTCCTTCGCCTTCGCCAGCGTGTCTACTGATTCCTGGTGCCGGCCGGCGTTGTGCAGGGCCTCGCCCTCTTCACGCAGCTTCTTCACCTCGGCGAGCTGTTCCGAGCTGAGCTGTGGATTCTGTGCCAGGGCGGCGTCGATCTGACGCATGTCGGCGGGGCATTGGAAGGCGAATGCCACGGATGTGGTCAGAATCAGGGCCAATGTGACCAGGATCTGTTTCAGCTTCATGGTGAGCCTCCTGCCGTCATTGACGGTGAATGTCCGGTGCCGCCGGTTGCCCGGGAGGCCTGAAGGACGTGCAGGGTCGCTGGCGGGAGCAGCGGCTCCGGAGTGGGGAACGCGGGACCTGGGAGAGGCCCCGGGGTCCGTATCGTATAGCCCCGCCGGGCGAGCCGGTCAAGGACGCGTCAGGGCTTACATCCCCGGCCACCGCTGGTTCATGATGGGGCCGTGAAACCTGGGCCGCGTATCTCAGTACCGCTTGTAGCGAGGGCGCACGCCCCGCCACGGCGTGCAGATCGGGGGCCGCAATAATGAGGTGGTGAGATATGCGGGCTGGTACCAACCCATGGCCGTTCATCCGCATCGCGGCATTGTGCGTCGTGATCCTGGTGATGGGGCTCGCCGGACCGGTGCCGGGTCTGCGCACGGCGGGCGGGATGCTGGTGGTGTTCGCCGGCCTGCAACTGGTGCGGCGTTACCGGCGCACGCAGGCAGCCTGCGAGGTGTCCGGGCAGCTTCCGGTCGCGCCGGCGGTGCTGATGGCGGCGGCGCAGGCGGGCATCGGTCTGGTATTGCTGCTTTGGCCGGATGCGGTATTGCGTCTGCTGGGGGTCTGACCCGGATACTTCGTGAAGGCTTGCGGCGGCAACGCGATCTGTAGGTCGGGCTTCAGCCCGACGCCGCCGGCTTGGACAGAACCCGTTGTCGGGCTGAAGCCCGACCTACAGATTTCCTGCGGGCGTCCGTCGCTCCGGTACGCCGACGATGCAGGCCGCAAGGCGCGCTTCCAAGGGGCCGGCCTCGGGAATGTCCGCAAACGCCGCTTCCAGGGCGGCAGCGCTCAGGCAGTCCTCCCCCAGCAGGTCCCGGCGGATGTCGCGCAGCAACAAGGGACGTCCGCGCCGGCGCTCGCCCAGGTGCCGGTACCAGACCGGGCGGATCAGATCCAGCCAACGCTCGGCGAGCGCGTCCCAGTTGGGCGGTTGTTGCGCATCCGGCTGGCGCAGGCGCATCAGCAGCGCGTTCACGATGCGCTTCATGCGCGGCTCGCTGAAACGCCTGGCATACCCCTGAAGAACTTTCTCCATCTCGTCCAGCGCGCGCCGCTTGCGCCGGGGCAGGATCTCGCGCTCGGCCCGGTGCAGGTCAGCGAAAAGCGCGCTCAGCTGCCCCTGAACCTGGTCGTCCAGGGGCAGGGTTTCGCTGTGGGGCGTGAGCAGGCGGCGCAACCGGGCCGTAATCCGGTGCAGGTCCGCGTCCACCAGGGGCCTGGCGCCATGGGCACGCGGCCGCAGCAGTACCCACTTGGGCGCCCGCTCGTCGTCCCCCGACAGGCAGAAAAAGCCGAAGGCCTCTGTCGAACGCACGGCGGCGATGCGCGCCAGCACGTCCTGCTTGTTGCGTTGTATCGCATCCATGACCTGCGGCGGCACCATCGCCCGGGGGCCCAAGACCAGATCACGCACCGGCTGGAAGGCATCGCGGATGCCGTCCCACGGCTCCGCGTCCGCCTGGGCCTCGAACTCGCGGATCAGTTCCTCGGCCTGCACGGGCCCATGCCCCCTGCCCAGCATCTCCTCGGGCAGCGGCAGGTTGGAGCCCAACAGGTTTTCCACGGTCTCGAAGCGCTCGATGAAACGCTCGTCGGAACTCAGGGCAAAGGCCGGAGCATCGTCGGGCCACCAGGCGTCGATGGCCTCGTGGGGGCTGTCCATGCGGTCCACCCGGCCGACCCGCTGCTCGGCGACGCGCACAACGCTGGGCATGTCCAGGTGCACGATGGTGCTGGCCTGCTGCAGATTGACGCCTTCCGCCAGGCTGTCCGAGCACAGCGCCACCACGCGCTGGCGCTGAGAGCCGGGGCGCAGCGTCTCGGCGATCTCGCGGCGATCCGATCCGGTGTCGCCCGTGGCCAGCAGGATGCGGGCGTCGCCCATTTCTTCGAGCATGGCGCGGATCACCGCCAGGGTGATGGGCCGGCTGTCGAAGGCGAGCACGAGATCGTGTTCGCAGAGCAGCCGCGTGAGGAGTTTCGCCTTTGCCCGTTCGCGTCCGTCGGATAGCTGCGCGAGGGCCTCCCACATGGCCTCGTAGAGCGAACGTTCCTCGTCGCAGGCCTGCGCGTGGGCGTCGGGATCGGTGAGCCAGTCCGGCAGAGGGATGCCGAGGCGGTTCTCCGGCACCTGCCCGCGGATTTCCCGGAGCTTATCGATGACATTGCCTACATGCGGCTTGTTGAAGCGCCCCGCAAGGCCGAAGTGCTCCAGCGCGAAGGCGGTGCCCCTGAGGTGTTCGGTCAGTGCGGCGCGCGAGGAACGCAGTGCCGCCGAAACCACATAGGCGGGCAGCATACGCGCCGACTTCAGGCGGCTCTCAAGATATCGGGCCGCGTCCCAGTGTTCGCGCTGCAGCACGGCCGGCATCTCGAGGGCGCCGCGCAGATACAGCAGTCCGCGCAGCTTTCCGGACAATGTGCGAATTTTTGCCGCGAGCGCCTGGTCGGCGTTGCTCTCGCCAAGCTTGTAGACGTGAGATCGGTGGCGGGGGTAACGGCAGGGGCGGCCGGCAGCGTCCCGGTAGGCTTCGGGGTTCTGATCGACCAGCGCGTTCAGTTCGCGCTTGGTACGGCGCACGGTGAAACGCTCCAGTTCCTGGCGAAGCGCGGCCAGCTCTCCGGGGCTGAGGCTGCGGTCCAGGCGACGGCTGCGCAGCAAACCCTCGAACATGGTGAGGGTCTCCGGGGCCAGATTGTCCGCGCCCAGGGTGTCCGCGATGCGCAGCAGGTCCACCACGCTGCGGTTGATGGGCGTGGCCGTGAACAGCAGGGTATGGTCCGCCATGTTGGAGAGCACCATGCGGGTGCGTCGCGACGCCAGGTTGAGAAAGTTGTGAGCCTCATCCACTGCCAGCACCTGGGCCCGGCGCAGCGCGTCTTCCACCTGTTCACCGGCGCTGCCCGCGGCCCGGGACAGTACGCCGTGGGAAAGCGTCACCAGGGGCAGGTCGCAGCGTTGGGCCTCCGCCTCCCAGGCATGGCGTACCGCGGGCGGACAGACCATCAGCGGCCGGCCCTTGCGCATACGCCCGCTGCTCCAGATGCGATCCACCGCGGCCCGGATCAGGTGCGCGCCCATGCGGGTCTTGCCGGAGCCGGTGGCGTCGGCTACCAGTACGCTGCCCACGTTCTCCATCAGCCACAGGGCCTCGGCGATGCCCTGCACCTGGGAAGGCCAGAGACCTGCCGATTCCAGCTCCAGTGCACCCAGGTAAGCGCGGGCCCAGTCCCCGTCCAGCAGTTCGGCGCAGGCGCGCGCCAGTGCCTCCTGCCAGCTCACCACGGCGAGCAATTGGCGCAGCAGGGCGAGCAGTTCATCCCGGTAGGGTCTTCCTTGCGCCCAGAAGTTCTCGGCGATGCGCCGGGCCTCGTGAAAGCGCCGGGGCTCCTTCGTCGTAAAACGCACATTTGCCTCGAGCTGGCGGCTCAGGCCGGAATCCGTGAAGTTGCTGGAGCCCAGGGTGACGCCCTTCTCGCCGCAATAGATCTTGGCGTGCAGCCGCTTGCGGGCACCGCCAAGGTGGCGCGCTTCCACCCGGCCGGACTCGATCAGCCCGATGGCGTGAATCAGGGATGCGCTGGCATCGACGGAGATGCCGTGTGCCAGCCAGTAGTCGCGGACCTCTGTGGGAAAATCCACGTGTTGCAGCGCGAAGCGTTCGCGCCCCGTGGCGTGAGGCTCCACACCAAAGAGCAGCCGCACCGGTCCGCCCTTCGCATCCAGGTCCGCGAGCAGCCGCACGATCCGCTCCAGTGAGGCGTAGCCGCTCACGATCAGCGGGGACTGAGCCTCGCGCAGATCCTGCAGAACCACCTGCCCCACCGTGTGTCCGCTACGGTTGCACGGGAACCGTTCGTGGGCCGGCCAGAGATCGGACTCCACTGTCGGCTGGACCGAGAACAGATCGATCTGCTCGTTGTCCGGATGTTCGGGGTCGTTCATGGGTGGCACTATAGCGCCGGAGGGGCCATGCGTGCATGGCGGGGATTGCCCGAGCTATTGTTCGGCGCCATACAGCGTAAGGAAACTTTCTCTCGCAAAGCCGCAAAGCGCGCCAGGACATCGCTTGAAGCGGAAACGCCGACGTGTAGGTTGGGGTGAGTGTCG
>NZ_MVBK01000043.1 GCF_002000365.1 Thioalkalivibrio denitrificans
CCCGCAAGCGGGGGAGGGCCAGGGAGGGGGCCTGCCAGACCTGTTACCCTCCACCCAAACACACCCGCGCTATAATGGCGCCCCGGGCCACACAACCCGGCAGGAGCAGCAACACCCCATGCCCACCCTCAAGGTCCTCATAACAACGGATGTGGAGATCTGGCCGGACGGCTGGGACCGCATGGGGCCCGAGGACTTCAAGGCGTCCTACCGCAAGTACATCCTGGGCGACACTCCCCGCGGGCAATACGGACTCCCCTTCCAGCTCAGGCTGCTGGACGAGCACGGCCTGCACGGCGTGTTCATGGTCGAGACCCTCTTCACCCACGGCTACGGCATCGAGCCGCTCCGTGACATCGTGGGCCTGATCCAGGAGCGCGGCCAGGAAGTGCAACTGCACCTGCACCCGGAATGGATCGACAAGTTCGACACCCCGATCCTGCCCCGGCTCAGGGGCTACTACATGCACCAGTACACCGACGAGGAGCAGCGCACGCTGCTCCGGATGGGGCTGAACAGTCTGCGCGAGGCCGGCGTGGACAACGTCAGCGCATTCCGCGCCGGCAGTTACGGCGCCGGACACAGCACCCTGGAAGCGCTGGCCGCCGTCGGGCTCCGCTACGACACCAGCCACAACCAGGTCTACCAGGGCGATGCCTGTCTCATCGACAATCCGCCCCACCTGAGCCAGCCCGCGAAGATCGGCGGCGTCTGGGAACTGCCGATCACCTGCTTTCGGGAACCCTCGGGCAGAATCCGCCCGCTGCAGATCCACGCCTGCTCCCTGGCCGAAATCCAGCGCACCCTGATCCACGCCCGCGAGCAGGGCTGGCACAACGTCGTGATCGTTCTGCACGGCTCGGAACTGCTGGGCGAGTCCAAGCGCAGGGTGGACCCCATCGCAGTGAGGCGCTACGAAGGCATGTGCCGATTCCTGGCCGATCACGCGGAGGATTTCGAGACCTGCGGTTTCGACCACCCGGAACTCCTGCCCGGGACCCCAGCCCATCCGCCCTACGCCACCCTGCCCCTGCACCTCGGCATCGCCCGGCGTGCCGAACAGACCATCCGGCGCATCTGGGCATGAGCGTTCCGGTCATGGAACAAACCGTCTGGCTCCCCATCCGCTTCGGCTACAAGACCCTGGCTGAGCCCAAACGCCGGATGCAGGTCCTGAAACTGCATTTCACGGAAATCCGCCCCGAACACGTCTCGGCACTGATCGACGAACATCCCGAAGAAGACTGCCTGATCCGCGCCCTGCCCATCGACGCCCCCCTGCCGCGCATCTCGCGCTTTCAGGGGCGGCTGCGCTTCGTCCAGCGCCAGTACCAGCGCCACTACATCGACCTCACTACCACCTGGGACGACTACCAGGCCCGGTTTTCGCCCAAGACCCTGCAAGGCATGCGACGCAAGCTGCGCAAGTTCGAACGCGAATCCGGCGGCACCATCGACTGGCGCACCTACCGCACCCCCGAAGAAATGGAAACCTTTTACCGGCTGGCGCGGGAGGTCTCATCCCGCACCTACCAGGAACGCCTCCTCGACGCCGGCCTGCCCACAGAGGAAACCTTCCGACAGCGCATGATTGAGCGCGCCGCCGAAGGCCGCGTTCACGGCTACCTCCTGTTCCTGCACGACGCTCCCATCGCCTATCTCTACTGCCCCGTCGACGACGGCATTCTCGAATACGCCTACCTGGGATACCTGCAGGAACACGCCACCCTGTCCCCAGGCACGGTGCTGCAATGGCTGGTGGTGGAAGCCCTGTACGGGGAAGGTGGTTACCGGATGTTTGATTTCAGTGCGGGAGAGGGGGCGCACAAGGCGATGTTTGGCAAGGATAGTCTCTGTTGTGCGGACGTCTTTCTTCTGCAGCCTACGGGAGCGAACAGACTTCTGGTATACGCCCAAGCTTTTGTGTCCACTACCTCAAGCTTTGCCAGTCGAGTGCTCAATCGGCTCCAACTCAAAGCACACGTCAAACGGCTGATTCGCCAAACGTAGAGAGCGCGTCGTCGGTCGCTCACGCCCTCAACCATGCCTTCAGCGTCTTCCTTGCGGTGGCAAACGCCAGATTGGGATTCGACAGCTTATGGGCGTAGTGGCGCATGAGTGCCCGCCGCTTGCCGACAGACTGCCGCGCCCGGCGAAGCCTTTCCTGATCACTCTCCCCGACGAACAAGGCTAGATGCTCGATAACGCGCTGCGGTTCAGACAACAGCTCTTTGTAGGAGATCTCGAAAGCCGGAATACCAAGAGTCGAAACGTGCCAAGCGGCCCGAGCGTCATAGGTCCTTGCCATCGATTCCGCTATCCCAAGATCGTAATCACAAAATGACCCGACTTCCCTGTGTGCCACGCTGCTGCGGGCAATAGCCTCTGGATCTCGAACCACACGCACGATCTTCAGGCACTCCGCAGGAAGCGCACCCCGTCGAAGCCAAGTCAGCAGAGTTGCGCAGAACCGAGGATCCTTGAGGCCAAAGCGGGGCGAATTCCGTGTCCAGTCTAAATCGACACCTGGGCGCCAGTCCGCCGATGCCGCATCCAGAATGACCTCCGGGCCAGAGGGGATCGCGATACTGTCGCTCGCACCCTCTATGAGGTGCGTGTTGGCCTCCACTACGTCCCTACGCTGGAAATACCCGCCGGGGTTATAGCGATCTGGCTCCAGCTGAAAGGCTTCATGAGGGCCGAAGTCCACGCCGAGGGCAGATAGCACCTGCGACGTCAAGGAGGTCCCTGAGCGAAACGGACCCATGACGACGAGACATGCCCCCGAAGATGTCATTTCCAGACTCCTTGGCGTCAACTGCGAAGAAAGGGCAACGGATCGGACAGGGCCTGATAGAGCCCCTTCAAATTATAGAGACCGATACTCCTCCATGCGACCGGATTCCATAACACCCGCCTGAGCAGGCAGCCATGCAGATGGTAGGCCCCATCGGTCGGCGCACGGCAATCCGGTGCTTCCTCCGCTGCCAGTCTGAAACCTGCCTCGACAAAGTTCAGCCCTCGCCAGAGGGATGCCTGCAGCGTGTACCAGAACCGCGGGTTGCACTCCAGCACCGAGACCCCGTCGCTGCGCTCATCGATACGGATATCGATGTTTGCGACACCCGTGTAACCGACTGCGGCCACAATGCGCTCCGCCACCTCCAACGCCGGCGGATGATCCACGAACCGCAGGGTACAACCGGCCTCTCGCGCCTGTACTACGTGACAGACCACGCGACCATCCAAGGCAAGGACACTCACATCCGCGTCGGTCCCGGGCGCGAAAGCCTGAAGGATTAGAGGTAGCCCGGCGTAGCGGGTGCCCGAACGAAGGTGGGAATACAGCGCCCCGGGGTCGCGCATCAGCACGATTCCGTGCCCCGACTCCCCGAAAAGCGGCTTCACGATCAGCGGATAGCCGATCGACTCGGCGGCCGCCTCCCACTGGTCGAGCGACTCCAGCAGCACCGCACGCGGACAGGGGATCCCGTGCCCCACCATGAACTGCTGGAAACGCCACTTATCGTCCAGGAGATCCAGGACGTTCATGGCGCTGGTGGGAAACACGCGAATTCCCCTCAACCGATCCCGCACGGAGTGGAGGACACCCGTCGATGAAATATCCCCCCCGACCACCCCCTCGATCCCGCGCTGCCTGATATAGGTGTCGAGCACCTCCGCGAAAGCGTCCTGCGAGCCCGTCTGCTCCGCTGACGGCATGGGAATTCGTACATAACCACGCCGGTATCGGGAGTGACGCGCGGGACTTGGCGCGCCAATGTCGATCAAATCGGTGGCAATGCCGAGTCGCTGCAGGCAATAGAGCACCTTGAGGGAAATCGGCGGGCCGCTGGAGAGCAGCGCGACACGGCGCGGGAGAGGGGATTTCGTCATTGGAGGCGAAAGGGAATGCGAAGCTCGATGCGCTTACCGAAGGGGCATACCTCGATATAGGCGCCCACCAGTCTCATGCCCGCCCGCCTGCTTACGCGAATGGAGTTGGTGTGGCTATGCCAAATTCGGGCATACACCTTCCGAAAGCCGCGCTCCCCGAGCTCCGCCAGTACATATCGCTTGAGCAGCGACGCGTAACCCCTGCCGCGATACGCACTGATGGTATGCAGGTTATGGGTCTTGACCGCCCCGTCCGGAATGCGCCAGGAACGCCCTTGGCGTTCACGCATATAGCGCTCCCCCCACCACACACCCTGCAAAGAAGCAAGTTCCCCGTTGACAAATAGTCCAAAACCCAGCGCCTCGTCACCCCAATAGTCCTCACCGTATATCCGTTCGTCCGACACTAGTGCCGCCAGATCTTCCGGACTCACCTCCCTGATCGCAACACCGGCCGGCAATTCCGGATAGGGATAGGGCAAGTCCACCGAATAGACCTTCCAGTACTGATAATCACCCAGGCTCGTATGAAGAAACCACTTCAGGACTCCTCGACTCATCTTTGCCCAACCCATACGGCTGACACGCTCGCACTCCGACGGACTACGCATCGCTCGATCCCGTCAGATCAACCATCCGTCCACACGTCAACTAGATTTGATCCCCGAGATGCCGCCTTCGAACACGCGATGACACCGCACGTAGTCGTTCACACTCCTGCTCCAAGGCATGCCAGAAGCGCTCCGTGGACGGTCCAATCCCAGAGTTCTGGAATCTCTCATTCACTTCAATAAGCACTGGCCCACTGTCGGTGATGGCCACATCCCAGCCCGCAGTGCGAATCGGCAGGAAAGACGTTGCAGCAACCTTGACGAGCGCGATCACTTCCGGCCAGTAAGGGATGCCAAAGCCCTTCAAACTCCTTCCGGAGACTGGATGCTCATTAATCCATTGATACCCCACTCCGTCATGGTTCGCCCGCCATGCCTGCCACAAGACCCCGGAAGTGAGATCTGGAGTGGCCACAATATTTCCCGACTTCCTACCGGTTGCGTAATCGCTAATGTTATCGGTGACCGAATCTCCACAGATGACCCGGAAGTAGGCGTCCATGATCTCCGGTACGCTGTTGTCGTTCATCAGCGTAAAGATTCGCACACTGGAGATCGACGAGGAACCGGTAAGTTCACGTACCCTGTCGTGCGCAGACAGGCACTCCTGAACAAGCCAATCCTCCGAATCCTGCTCCAACGCTTTCAACACCGGAAGGAGGCTAGCCTCGTTACTCGACAATCGCCTTATATCCCTACCCTGTTTGCCAGTGCGAGGTTTCACAATGAGATGATCGGGTAGGTCGCCATTCACGAATCCGCCCCACTGCCCCTCATTCACAAGTACCTTCCCACTCGTTGTTCTGGACCCCAGCGGACTCACGAGAGCATACAGGTTGGGCACGGGCAATCCATAGTCCCTGCAGTAGCTGTGAAAGGCGAGCTTGTCCCTGCAGATAGCAGTTTCCGGCGAATTTATCATCCCCTGAAATCCATGCAAGCGCTCATCACTGAATTGCCTTCGGCGCGCCGAAATCGGCACCGACGGATCCACAAGGCCATACATGAGTGACTCCCTTGGCAGGAACCTGTCCCGCGCATATAACTCGGCAATTCTCCATAAGACTCGCGGAATGCTCACCCCGTATCGATCCGACGCGACTCGGACGCGATGTCGCACATCCGCGACAACCAGATGCCTTAGAAAATGTCGAACACGATAGGCGATCGAATGGACAAGACTGAAAATACGTCGCATATCCCCTTTCCCTGCAACTCGTGTAATGGACATCACAACTAACTACGGAGCACCCGCACTCAGGGGTTATTCGGCTGCCTATCTCCATGCGCTCCTTATGGCTATAACAGATCCAACTATGCTCACCAGTTGCATTCTGCGCGCCTGTGTCTGAGAAGTGGTGCCACTCGGCTGATTATGCACGTGCCACCCAGCTGGGGAACTACAATTTGGGTGCTCCCGAGACCTCCGGCACCTGGCCTTGCCCAGGTACAATGCCATGTGTCCTCGCAATCTGTGCGAGCTGGGAAGCGACAATAGCAGTTGCTGGCAAATTGGGAGAGGGGGCTGCACTGCCATGAAAACCCTATACGACACACTTCGCTGGCGAGCGGAGATCGGTCGCCAGTACCTACTCGCTTACTGGTATCGGCACCGACTTCGCGGAACGCGATTCGTCGGAATCACTGGCAGCGTCGGAAAAACGACCACAAAGGACCTTACACGGCTGGTCCTGTCAAAGTTCGCATCCACTTCGGGCACTACCCGAACAGCGAACACCGTTGACCTCATCCCTAGGATAGTACTAGATACTCGCAAGAGTGATGCATACTGCGTAATTGAATTATCCGCGTCCAGACCCAATGCGCTCTTTCTGCCATTATGGCTCGTTAAGCCCAGCATTGGCGTCGTGACCTGTATAGGGCGCGATCACTACAGCGCCTTCCGAAGCCTAGAGGCGATCGCAGAGGAAAAGGGCAGGCTGATTCGCGCACTCCCATCGGATGGGGTCGCCGTCCTCAACATCGATGATCCTCACGTGAGGGCCATTGGCGAAAAATGCAGATGTCCGATTATCTGGGTCGGCCAGCATGACGCCGCGACGATCCGGTTGCTTCACTCCACCTCTGATTGGCCCAATCCCCTGACCATTGAAATCGAGCATGACCACCGGCAATACTCGATCACTACCGGGCTTCATGGGAAGCACTTCACGCTTTCCGTACTGTCCGCATTGGGCGTTGCGCTCGCTGTAGGGGTGCCAATCGAAAGTGCCATCAACGCCCTGCGTTTTGCGACACCATCAGAAGCTCGCATGGAAGTTATCGAAGCCGGCGATGGAGTAACGGTCATCCGAGACGACTGGAAAGCCACCCACTGGGCACTCGATGCACCATTCGAGTTCATGCGTGGCGCAAACGCTGATCGCAAGATCATGATAATCGGCACCTTGTCGGACTCTCACCTGGGGCCGGGTCGGCTTTACCCGAGGGTCGCACGGCACGCGCTAAGTATAGCTGACCTAGTACTGTTCACCGGTAGCCGCGCGATGTACGCGGCGAAAGCAGAAAACAACGAGAACACCGATCGCCTTTTTGCCATTCCGGACATACAGCAAGCCGCACGATTCATCCAGACCCGACTCACTTACGGCGATCTGGTTTTGCTCAAGGGCACAAACAAGTCTGACCACTTGATACGCCTGATTATGAATCGCGAAAAGCCGGTCACCTGCTGGAAGAATGACTGTCGCCGCACCACCTTTTGTTACAGATGTCCAGAGGTGTACTCTTCACCCACCGACCAATCCATGCTGGAACAATCCCGGTCGTCCGCTCCAAGCCCGATGTTTTCCAGATACCTTGAAAGCGAGGGAAATCGCGACTCGCGATCAATTACCAGCGGACTGGCAAGTCGCATACAAAATTCCGGCCGGCTCCTTCGAAATATCCGCAACCACCCGGCTTACCAAGCAGTACTCTGGAAGGTCCGGATAATTTTTGTTTATGCACGGGCATGGGTTCATCGTCTAACATTGCATCACACCGAATTCATCGGTATTACAGGTAGCGCCGCCAAGACATTAACGAAGGATCTGACAGACCTCCTCCTTTCGTCTGTCCATCAAGTGTCCGGCACACGGGAATCACAAAACGTGCCTATCGCAGTGGCACGAACAGTACTCAACGCCCATAGGAGCGACCAGTACTGCATCGTCGAAATTGGGGCATACAAACCCAATGCGTTTGACCAACCACTTCGCCTGATCAATCCGACAATTGGGGCAGTGACCATCATCGGAAAGGATCACTATCGGGCGTTCAAGTGCATCGAGGCCATCGCGGAAGAGAAAGGGAAGCTCATTTCCGCGCTTCCCAAAAACGGATTTGCCGTCCTAAACATCGACGATCCTCACGTGAAGAAGATGGCCGCGAAATGCAGGTGTCCTATCATTTGGGTCGGGCGCTCCAAGGACGCCACCATCCGACTGCTGGGTGCCCATTCGTGCTGGCCGGACACTCTAATGCTCAGGGTGGAACATGATGGACATGAGTACCAAATCCATACGCAGTTGCACGGGACTCATCTTGCACTTCCTATACTAACTGCGCTTGGCATCTCCTTAGCCGCGGGTGTCCCGCTCGACCAGGCGATTCCGATGCTACGGAGAGCAACGCCCACAGAAGGGCGAATGGAGATCGTGACCAGCCAGGACGGTGTCGTCTTCCTGCGTGACGACAAGAAGGCGCCGGCGTGGTCTCTGGAGCATCCCCTCGAGTTTCTACGCCAAGCTGATTCATCCCGCAAAGTAGCGATTATAGGCACTATATCCGACTTTAACACCAAGGACGGTCCAGCCTACCGGAGGTTCGCCAGGGAGATCCGTGAGTACGCCGACTTGGTCGTGTTCGTAGGGCCAAACGCACATCGCGCCCTACGGGCACGAACCGGCGAGGACGACGACTCTCTTCAGGGCTTTTCCAGCACACGTGAGGCTGCCGACTATTTGCGGGACGAGCTAAAGGTCGGCGATCTGGTTTTGGTCAAGGGCTCCAATAGGGCGGATCATCTCGTGCGATTGATAATGGACCGCGACCGCGCCGTCCAATGCTGGCGCCACGACTGCCGCTTGGACATCTTCTGCACAGCATGCGACAAGGCATATCAGGCAACTCGGGTGGAGCGAGGGTCTCCCTCAGACCCCACAAGTCACTCGGATAAACAGATGATCGCTCCATCACATGCATTGCAGTTCGAATCAGCGCCCGTAGATCCCCCGCTTGTCATTATCGGGCTCGGCAACCCGGATTCCCGATACGACGACACACCGCATAATATCGGCCACAAGGCTCTGGATGTAATTGCCGCATCGCAAGTAGGCGCCTGGAATGAGACTGAATACGGGTGGGTATACCAGGCTCAGCTCGACGGCTTTCCGGTACACCTTTTCAAACCCGCGGCAAACATGAACGTCACGGGACCCAAGATCCTTAAGTATCTTGAAACCGTTGGCGGCGATGCCGCCTCCTGCCTGATCATCCACGACGACATGGACCTTCCCATGGGCAAAGTCCGGTTCAAGCGCGATGGAGGCGACGCCGGGCACCGCGGTGTCCGATCAGTCATCTCGGCACTCGGCACGGACCGGTTTGCGCGGATTCGCATCGGGATCAGGCGCTCCGGCGATGCGGCCAAGGCACGCCAACGCGTACTGGAAAAGTTCACGCTCGATGAAGTGGCCAACCTTACCGATACGCTGGCCACTGCTGTCGCACTGGTTGGGAAGCATGTCCGAGAAGCGGCCGAACGATAGACGCAACCGGCTACTGCTCTTCCCCCGCCCGGACATCAAGTTCCAACTCTGGGCACGCGGCATCGAGTCCGTATCCGAGCGGCACAAGGCACTTCCAACGTGGCGGCCATGGTTCGCCTTCGTGCACTTCATCCGGTATCGGCGCAGGGGATATCGGATCGATGCCTTCGTCGTACGCTACCTGAATGACCCCGGCAGCCTGGCCGGGGCATCGATCCGCCTCATCGGCGACGCCCTGTCCGTCTTCGCCGCCCGGCTCCTGCGGATACCCGTGTTCTGGGTCATCCACAACCTGGACAGGGAAACGCGCGACCGGCGTCCTTGGATCATCCGAATCCGCCGCCACCTGGTCAGGCGCAGCGCATGTGCCTTCTTCGTCACAGAAGAGTCGCTCGTTGACCATGCCCGTCGCATACATCGGATCGAGGGTCCGATCCGTGTCACGCCCCTGGGGCGACCGGGACCTGCCCTCCTTCGGCCGGAGCAGGACTCCGAATCCTGGTCCCGGTTTCAGTCCCGAGCGGATGCATGGCTCGAAGGTGGGCCCGGCGATGGCCCCTGCCTCCTGGTGGTCGGAACACCGGAAAACAAGTACAGCCACTTCTGGCGCCTCGGGGAATTGCTGGATTACGCCCGGAAGAAAGGGATTCCGCTGCGGGCCGTCGTGATTGCGCCCCTGAACGAGGCTTATGGGCGCGAACTCCGTGAGGCACTGTCGGATCATGAAAGGAGTGGAGCGGTGCTCTTCAGCGAGAAGTTCGTGGAAACGGACTGGCCCTGGGCGGCCGAGCATTGCATCGCCCTGCTTCGCGGCTACACGGACCTCTCCATGTCCCACGCCATCTACCACGCCGTTTCCGTAGGCATGCCGGTGCTTGCCATGCGTGGGGGTATCGTGCCAGAGGTGGTGCTGCAGGAAGGTATCGGGGTGGTGCTGGACGAGGATTTCGGTAATCTGAACACCGCACTGGAACAGCTTCGTCCACTTGGTCCAGAAAGGTCGAGTGCATTCCTGGAGAAGCGGACCGCCAGGCGCGCCGCCCGGGCCCTTCTTGACGCCGTGGAGACGCATTCCAGTGAAAACGTTGAACGATAGGCGGATCGACGCGGCCCACCCACGCCCCGGCCCACGTTGCATTGCGCCCGCGGCGGGAAGTCACTGCGTCGGCAGCATTCCTTGTTGCCAGAGTCCGCAGGCTGCATAATCCGCATCGTGGATGCAGACAAGGGAAATGGTCATAAAGTGACTGATAATCAAACAGCTATGGACCGTCTGACAGGTGCCGCCTATGCATGACATGGGCTCCGGCGCCCAGGGCAACGAGTCCGTCTTCGCCGTCTCGCTCGACCGCTACCTGAGGGACAACCAACACTTGGGCCTGCTGCGCATGACCGTATGCGACCCCGTGGATGAGGGTGTCCACACCCTTATCGGCCGGCGACTGGTGGACTCAGACCCGGCCGGATCAATCGCCGGGCATGGCCCATCGGGCTGCGGGACGCTCGCGCCTGCCCCAGTGCTCGTGCATGTCCGATCCGGGCCGGGATCGCAGGCGACTTCCAGATCATTCCTGGCGCAACCGGCGAGCACCGACCCCGGCGCACTTTGCAGCCTGATCATCGATGCATCCGACAACGATGTGGCTCTTCTTTTGGTGAGCGCCCGCTCCGGGGTCACGACAGAGGTGCGCAGGCACGTCTGCCTGATATCCCATGCCGGATTCCGACACGTGATTGTGGTGGTCACCGACACGGAACAGATGCCGGACCCTAGGGAGGCCTTCGATCGGGTCACCGAGGCGGTCCGTTCGTTCGCTGACCGGGTGGAAATCGACAAGCTCACAGCGCTTCCCGCCGCATTGTCGAGCGGGGAGAACATCGTCAGCGCGGCTGCCGCCATGCCCTGGTATCAGGGTCCCACGCTGACGGATTGCCTGACCGCCATCGAACCGGAGGTCAGCCGGCAGCGCAACGCTCACTTCCGCCTCATGGTGCTTCAGGTCGAAGAGCGCGGCGGGCATCAGGCCTGTTCCGGCCTCGTTGCGAGCGGCACCGTCCGACCGGGCGACCGGGTGCGGATCCAGCCCATGGGGCGGGAAAGCCGGGTGACCGGCATCAGTGCAGCGTCGAAGAAGCTGGACGAGGCTGTGGCCGGACAGTCTGTCACGCTGACTGTGGAGAACGCTGCCGGGATCGGCCCCGGCGCCGTGATTTCCACCATCAATGCCCCCGCCGAGGTGGCCGACCAGTTCGAGGCCAGGATCATCTGGCTGCACGAGCAACCCCTGTATCCGGGGCGGAAGTACCTGATGAGGATCGGCGCCAGCACCGTCGACGCCGTGGTCACCGACATCAAGTACGAGATCAATGTCGATAACCTCGACCATCTGGCAGCCAACAAGCTGGAACTCAGCGGCATCGGGGTCTGCAACCTGGCCCTGGATCGTCCCGTCCCCTTTGCTCCTTATGGGGACAACCGCGACCTGGGTGGTTTCCTGCTCATCGACCGGCTGAGCGGCGACACGATGGGTGTCGGAATGCTCAACTTCGCCTTGCGCCGCGCCCACAACATCCATCTGCAACACGTCGATATCGACAAACAGGCACGCGTAGCCCAGAAGGGGCACCGTCCCTGCGTCCTGTGGTTCACCGGCTTGTCGGGATCCGGGAAATCGACGGTGGCGAACCTCGTTGAACGCAGGCTCCACGCCCTTGGCGCCCATACCTATCTGCTGGACGGCGACAACGTACGCCACGGCCTGAACAGGGACCTGGGTTTCACCGATGCGGACCGTGTTGAGAACATCCGGCGTGTCGCGGAAGTGAGCAAACTCATGGTCGATGCAGGTCTGGTCGTGATCACCGCTTTCATCTCTCCCTTCCGCGCCGAGCGGCGCATGGCCCGCCAGCTCCTCCTGGAAGGGGAGTTCTTCGAGATCTTCACCGACACGCCCCTGGAAGTCGCCGAGCAGCGCGATCCCAAGGGTCTGTACAAAAAGGCGCGCCGCGGAGATCTGAAGAACTTTACGGGTATCGACTCGCCCTATGAACGCCCCGAAGCGCCTGAGATCCGGCTCGACACTGGCGCCTTGGACCCGGAGTCGGCCGCGGACAGAGTGATCCGGCACCTCATGGAGAACGGCATTCTCGCCGTCGAGGATCGGGTTGCTCGCTCCCGATGAACCCCTGTGGCCACATGCCCCGCAAGGCGCTGCGAGTGGACATGATTGCCTGCTCCCAAATCATGTTGCCGGTGTCCCGGTCTGGGCGACGTGTTCCAATTGCGATGATGAATGATCCATCAAGGATGTCTGAATGACAGGTTCAAGACCCCGCAAGGTCCTGTGCGTGGTGGGCGCGCGACCCAACTTCATGAAGATCGCACCCGTCATGCGGGCATTGTCTGCACAGGGAATCGATGCCTCCCTCGTTCATACGGGCCAGCATTATGACGCGGGCATGAACGAGCGCTTCTTCGAGGACTTGCGCATCCCGCATCCCGAGATGAACCTGGAGGTGGGTTCCTCCTCCCATGCCGTGCAGACCGCCGAGGTCATGCGCCGCTTCGAGCCGGTCCTGGACGAATTCAGGCCGGCGACCATCCTGGTGGTCGGAGACGTGAACTCCACCATTGCCTGTGCCCTCGTGGCGGCAAAGAAGGGGGTCGGCGTCATTCACGTGGAGGCCGGCCTGCGCAGTTTCGACCGGTCCATGCCCGAGGAAATCAACCGGGTGCTGACGGACCAGATCTCGGATCTGCTCTTCACAACCGAACGCCATGCGCTCGAGAACCTGGTACGAGAGGGCATCAGTGCCGACCGCGTCCACTTCGTCGGCAACGTCATGATCGATACCCTGCTGGACAACCTGGACCGCGCCCTTCCCTGGCGGGAGTTCCTGAAGGCCTCAGGCGTGGACACGCATATGTTCGAGGCGGACTCGGGGTTCGGCGCCGTCACACTGCACCGTCCATCCAACGTGGACACCCCCCATACCCTGGCAGCCCTCGTCGAGACCCTCAACGAGATCTCCCAGGACCTCCCGCTGGTCTTCCCCGTGCATCCACGCACATCGAGCCGGCTCGAAGCCTTCGACCTCGTGAAGAAACTGGATCGGTCGCGCATCGCGCTGATCCCGCCTGCGGGATACCTGGAGATGCT
The DNA here is from genome assembly GCF_002000365.1 of Thioalkalivibrio denitrificans. Taxonomy (GTDB): domain Bacteria; phylum Pseudomonadota; class Gammaproteobacteria; order Ectothiorhodospirales; family Ectothiorhodospiraceae; genus Thioalkalivibrio_A; species Thioalkalivibrio_A denitrificans. Next base: position 13,441 of record NZ_MVBK01000043.1, read on the forward strand.
GGGGCTGATGCGCGATGCCCGGGTCGTGCTGACGGATTCCGGCGGCATGCAGGAGGAGACCACGGCACTCGGTGTGCCGTGCATCACCCTGCGAGAGAATACCGAGCGCCCGATCACCATCAGCGAAGGCACCAATGTTCTGGTGGGCAATGACCCGCAAAAGATCCTCAACGCGTTCAGGGACGTGATGTCCACCGGCGGCAAGCGGGGGCGCATCCCGGAATACTGGGACGGCAAGGCGGCAGAGCGCATCGCCGCCGTGATCGGGAAGTGGCTGGCGGACCGGGGGTAAAGCCGTTTGCCCGAGCCCCCCGAATGGAACGGCGCGCAATCTGAGGACTGCTCGCAAACCAGGCCTCCACGTGCAACACCGCTCGATCCCTTCCGATGTCAACCGCCCGTTCGGCCCGGGGGCGGGCCTCCTACACTCCCCGGGGTTTCATTCCACCTTCACCCTTCAACCTTCATCCTTCCAAGAAGGGAGCGGCGACCCCGCCGCGAACGCCCATGCCAAATCAGTCTCCGCATTCGGCCCGAGGGCGGGCCTCCTGCAAACATGATCGACCCACCCACTGATTCCCTTTAACATAGCTCCACGAAACGACAGGGAACAAAGCGCACCGGGGACCCTCATGCTGCTGCACACCCTGATCGAACGTTCCGCGCACAGAGCGCCGGACAACGTATCGATCATCCACAAGTCCGACACCCTCTCCTACGCCGAGCTATGGCAATCCCTCCAGCAGGTGAGAAACGGGCTCCTGCAGTCCGGCCTGCTTCGCCAGGAACGGGTGGCCGTCTATCTGGACAAGCGCCCCGAGACCCTCCAGGCGCTGTTCGGCGCCTCGCTGGCCGGCGGCGTGTTTGTGCCGGTCAACCCCCTGCTCAAGGCCGAACAGGTGGCCTATATCCTCCAGGACTGCAACGTGCGCATCCTGGTGACCTCCCCGGACCGGCTTGCCGCCCTGCGTGACAGCCTGGATCTGTGCCCGGATCTGCACACGGTCCTGCTGGTGGGCGAACACCGGGCGGAGGTGGACCACGGTCATTTCCGGATGCTCAACTGGACCGATGTGCTGGACGCGGAGCCCGTGCCACACCATCGCACCATCGACACCGACATGGCGGCGATTCTCTACACCTCCGGCAGCACCGGCCGGCCGAAGGGGGTGGTCCTTTCGCACCGCAACATGGTGGCGGGGGCGGAGAGTGTCGCCGAGTACCTTCAGAACCGGCCGGAGGACCGAATCCTTTCGGTCCTGCCGCTGAGTTTCGATTACGGCCTGAGCCAGTTCACGACGGCCTTCTCCCGGGGCGCGAGCGTGGCGCTGCTCAACTACCTATTGCCCCGGGACGTGATCAAGGCCGTGGCGAAACACGGGATCACGGGTCTCGCCGCCGTCCCGCCGCTCTGGATCCAGCTCGCGCAACTGGACTGGCCCGAGGAGGCCCGCCAAACCCTGCGCTATGTGACCAACTCCGGCGGCGCCATGCCGCGCAAGACCCTGGACGCCCTGCGAGAGCGCCTTCCCGACACTCGTTTCTATCTCATGTACGGGTTGACCGAGGCCTTCCGTTCCACGTACCTCCCCCCCGAGGAGGTGGACCGGCGCCCGGACTCCATGGGCAAGGCCATCCCCAATGCGGAGATCCTGGTGGTGCGCGAGGACGGCAGCCGTTGCGCCCCGGGTGAGCCGGGGGAACTGGTGCACCGCGGCGCCCTGGTCTCCATGGGCTACTGGAACGACACCGAGCGCACCGCGGAGCGCTTCCGCCCCGCCCCGGGACAGCCCGCGGGCATTCCCATCCCCGAGATGGCCGTCTGGTCCGGCGACACGGTGCGCTCGGACGAAGACGGATTTCTCTACTTCATCGGCCGCCGCGACGAGATGATCAAGACCTCCGGCTACCGGGTCAGCCCCAACGAGGTGGAGGAAGTGGTCTACGGTACGGGGCTGGTTGCCGAGGTGGCGGCGCTCGGACCCCCGCATCCGGTGCTGGGCCAGGGGATCGTGCTCGTGGTCCTGCCGCGGGAGGCCGGGCTCACGGCACAGACACTGGTCGACGCCCTGCGCCCGAACCTGCCGGCCTACATGATGCCGGCCCACGTGGAGATCCGGGCCGAGCCCCTGCCCCGCAACGCCAACGGCAAGATCGACCGCAAGCACCTTGCGACTGATTTCACCGACATCTTTTCCACGGAGAACGAAGCCACGTGAGTGACACCCGCCCCGGACACGCCCCCATGGACCAGTTCACGGTGGTGGACGACTGCCTGCAGGTGGGCGGCATCCCGCTGACCCGGCTGGCGGCGCGTGTCGGCCAGACACCTTTCTACGCCTACGACCGGCAGGTGATGACCCGGCGCGTGGAGAGCCTGCACGCGGCGCTGCCCGAGGGGATCTCCGTGCATTACGCGGTGAAGGCCAATCCCATGCCAGCCGTGGTGACCCACATGGCCGGGCTCGTGGACGGGCTCGATGTGGCGTCGGGGCGGGAACTGCGGGTTGCCCTGGACGCCGGAATGCCGGCCGCCGAGATCAGCTTTGCAGGGCCCGGGAAATCGATTCTCGAGCTTGAGATGGCCATGGCCGCAGGTATCACCCTCAACCTCGAATCGGAGACCGAACTGGAACGCGTGGCTGCCATCGCGGAGAAGACCGGCGAGACGGCCCACGTGGCCGTGCGGGTCAATCCCGACTTCGAGCTCAAGACCTCCGGCATGAAGATGAGCGGAGGCCCCAAGGCCTTTGGCGTGGACGCTGAGCGCGTGCCCGCGCTGCTGGCGCGCATTGGCGAGCTGGGTCTGCATTTCCGGGGCTTTCACATCTTCTCGGGCTCGCAGAACCTGCGCGCCGAGGCGCTGATCGAGGCCCAGGGGCAGACATTCGATCTCGCCCTGCGCCTGGCCGAATCCGCGCCCGGTCCCGTTGAGATGCTCAACATCGGCGGCGGCTTCGGTATCCCCTACTTCCCTGGCGACCGGCCGCTGGATCTTGGTCCCATCGCCGAACACCTGGAGAGCCGTCTTCCCGAGGTACGCGACCGTCTGCCCGAGGCGGAAGTGATTCTGGAACTGGGTCGCTATCTGGTAGGTGAGGCGGGTGTCTACGTGGCCGAGGTCATCGACCGCAAGGAATCCCGCGGCCAGACGTTCCTGATCACCAACGGCGGGCTGCATCATCATCTCGCCGCCTCCGGGAACTTCGGCCAAGTGATCCGCAAGAACTATCCCGTGGTGGTAGGCAACCGGGTGCAGGGCACCGAACGCGAGGTGGTCAATGTGGTCGGCCCGCTTTGCACGCCTCTGGACGTTCTCGCCCAGCAGATGGAGCTGGCCCGGGCGGAGATCGGGGACCTGATTGTGGTGTTTCAGTCGGGGGCCTATGGGTACACCGCGAGCCCCACGCGGTTTCTGAGTCATCCGGAGCCGGTGGAGGTGCTGGTCTAACCGCGAAGGACATGAAGAAAGGCATTACTCTCGCGAAGGCGCGAAGCTCGCGAAGAACCCTTTGGAATCCCCTCCCCCGCTTGCGGGGGAGGGCTGGG
>NZ_MVBK01000044.1:0-72158 GCF_002000365.1 Thioalkalivibrio denitrificans
GATAGGCCGGCGGCGATGTACAAACTGTTACCACGGCTTTACGACCAGACGCGCTGATTTATGGCACGCATTCAGAAGGGTACCCAAAGCCGCCGGCCGCCTTGGTGCAATATGCGGGCTTGTGTCGTGTCCAACAACAGTGTGCCACAGGGAATGCATTCGGGATTGCGGGTGCGCAGGACGCGCCACAGGGCCTTGACGCAGACCGCTCACGGCAGGAGGCTCACGTAGAGCGCCACCACCAGGGCCAGGAACACGATGCCCAGACTTTCCCATCGGGAAAGCCCGGCTTCCAGCGCGGCAATGCGCCGGCGCAACCGCCGCCAGTTCAGGCGAAACCGGGCACGCGTCAGTTCCTCCCCGTACCCGCGCCACAACAGGTCGCTGCGGGACATCACCCGGATGAGCACCAGCACCAGCCGTTCCACGGGAACCACCAGGTCGCCCTCGGCAAGCTGCGGCAGCCGTCGTGACGGAAGCATGCGCACCAGCGTCACTGAAAGGATCACACCGAGACCCAGCGGCCAGATCAGTGACCAGCCGGGACCCGTATCCCCGGGCCAGAACACGGGCAGCACCACGGCACCCGCCGACATCGCCAGCCAGGGCAATCCCATCCGCCAGCCGGGCACACCCTCTGAACGGTCGGCAACGAACCACATGCGCCAGAGGAAGCGGGCCATCAGCAGTGTGGTGCCCACGGCGGCCACCGTGAGCAGCGTCTCCACCGTCCCCGCCCATGGGGCGGGCGCTTCATACAGGGGCGCCTTGAGGGCGTTCTTCGCCAGCGCTCCGCTGGTCCACGGCAGGCCGGCGAGCGCCAGGGCCGGCACGGCCAGCACCGCCATCACCCACGGCCGGCGACCGCGCTCCGCCACGCCGACCCCCAGAAACAGCGCCCCCTTGGCCAGTCCGTGGTGCAGCGCGTACACCAGCACGCCGGCCAGCAGGACCTCGGCGTGATCCGGCAGCAACAGAGCGAGACCGACGCCGGACACCATCAGGCCCATCTGGCTGATGCTGGAATAGGCCAGAATCGTCTTGGGCCGCCGCTGCAGGACACCTGCCGCGGCGGCCAGCAGGGCGCCGGCAATGCCCAGCACCAGCAGCAGGGTGCCCAGTTCCGGCCAGCCGGGCCCGTCCAGTTGCAGCAGCCGCAGCCAGCCCAGCAGGCCCGCCTTGATCATGACTCCGGAGAGCACGGCGCTGGCCGGCGTGGGGGCCGCCGGATGGGCCAGGGGCAGCCAGACGTGCAGGGGCACGAGCCCGGCCTTGATGCCGAAACCGATCACCAGCAACGCGGCGGACAGCGGCGAGAGCGGCGCACCGGCCAGTTGCGTGAAATGCAGCCCACCCGCCGCCGCCACCTGCATGGCGAGACCCGCGAACAGCGCGACCTCACCGAGTACCGCCAGGATCAGGTAGATGCGCCCCGCCCTGCGCACCTCGGCGCCGCCGGCATGGATCACCAGCCCGTAGGAGGCGAGGCTCATGAGCGCGAAGAACACGTAGAAGCCCACGGCGTCCGCCGCCAGCACCAGGCCCAGGTTGCCGCTCATGGCCAGCAGGAAGAACAGGTGGAAGCGGGACGCATGGGCGTCGCCGCGCAGGTATTCCAGGGCATACAGTCCGGCGCCACCCCAGAGCAGCGCGGTGAGCAACAGGAATGCCCGGCCGGTGGCATCCAATTGCAGCTCCAGCCCGAGCATCAGCCACGGGTAAACGGCCTGGGCGCCTTCCGGAAGCCAGACCACCGCCAGGAACCCGGGCAGCACCGCCCAGGGGACCAGGGATCGCGCCCGTTCCGCGCCGGGCAGCACCACCAGCACCGCCAGCAACAGCGGCAGCATGGGTACCAGCAGGAGCAGGGCTGCCGTCATGTCCCCGCCTCCGGCGCGTAGTCACGCTCGACGATGAACGACACCCAATCCAGGGGACTCAGCGCCATCCCTGCCAGTACACCGGCGCCAAGGGCGCAGGCGGCCGCGAACAGGGTGGGCCCGAGCAGCATCCAGTGGGTTTCGAAGCGCGTGTGATCCAGGTGCGAGGCCGGCCAGGGTTCCTCCCGGCGGCCGAACCAGCCGTTGATCATGGGCGGCAGGAAGTACAGGGCATTGAGCAGACTGCTGACCACCAGTGCACCCAGCACCCAGACATGCTCCATCTGCAGTGCGCCGAGTCCCAGGTACCACTTGCTCACGAAACCCGCCAGGGGCGGCATGCCGATCATGCCCAGCGCGCCGATGGTGAAACAGGCCATGGTGAGGGGCATGCGCCGTCCCACGCCTTTCATGCCTTTCACCTTGTGGATACCCAGGGTCTCGGCGAAGTTGCCGGCGCAGAAGAACAGGGTGATCTTCATCAGTCCCTGGTGCACCAGGTGCACCAGCCCACCCACCGCGCCCAGCGGTCCGGCCAGCGCCACGCCCAGCACGATGTACGACACCTGGCTCACGGTGGAAAAGGCCAGCCGCCGTTTGATGTCGTCGCTGAACAGGGCACGCACCGAGCCGTAGATGATCGTGGTCACGGCCAGCGCCATGAGCGGCAGATCGAGCCCCAGATCCAGCACCAGGGAACTGCCGTAGACGTCGTTGACCACCCGCACGATGCCGAAGGCCCCCGCCTTGACCACCGCCACCGCGTGCAACAGTGCGCTCACCGGCGCCGGTGCGACCATCGCCCGGGGCAGCCAGCTGTGCAGCGGCACCAGCGCGGCCTTGACCCCGAAACCCGCCACCAGCAGGGCGAAGATGAGCTTCAGCTGGGGTTCGTACGCGTGTTCCAGGCCGGTCAGGTAACCGCCCGGCAGGAACTCCCGGGACCCGGCCAGCACCGACAGCCAGACGATGGCCGCCAGCAGCAGGGCGCCGCCGGCCAGCGTGTACGTGAGATAGATGCGCCCCGCCCGCAGGGACTGTGCCGTACCCCGGTGTACCACCAGGGGCCAGGTGGCCAGGGTCAGGATCTCGTAGAAGATGAGGAAGGTGATGAGATTGCCCGAGAACGCGATACCCACCGTGGCACTGACGCACAGACTGAAGAAGCCGAAGAAGCGGCTGCGATTGGGCGCGCCTTCCAGGTAACCGATGGCATAGATGGTGGTGACGAACCACAACACCGCGGACAGGGCCGCGAACAACAGGGAGAGTGCGTCCGCCGCCAGCACCAGCTCCACGCCCGGCAACAGCGCCGCACGCAGCTCATACACCTCGCCGCGCCGCACGCCGTCCAGCAGCACGCCCACCAGCACCAGCTTCAATCCGGCACCGGTCAGGTTCAGGGTCGTGCGCAGCCGGCGGCTGCGCTCGCCCAGGAAGAAGATGATCACCCCCGGCACCAGGGAGCTCATCAGGATGAAGATCAGGAGCCAGGGCGAGTCCGCGTTCATGACCCCTCCCCGCCATGGCGCGTCAGGAGTTCCAGGGCCGGCGCCCCGGCAAAACCAAGGGCCACCGAGACCAGCGCCAGCGCCAGCACCGACCAGGACATGAGTGCGGGCACCGGGTGGTGCTGCGTCACCGCGAGATCACGGATGAAGCCATGCCCCAGTACACGGAACACGTAGGCCCCGGACAGCAGCCCACCGACCAGCACCAACAGCGCCCAGCCCCAGGCCTGTCCCTGGATCGCCGCCTCCACCAGCAGCCACTTGGCGATGAATCCGCCGGTCAGCGGCAGGCCCACGAGGCTCGCCCCGGCGATACCCAGCGCGAACAGGGTCATGGGCTCTCTGCGCATCACGCCGCCCAGCCCAGCCAGGCGGTCATGGCCGGCGGAGCGCTGCAGACTGCCTGCCGCCATGAACACCGCGGCCTTGGCGCAGGCATGGGCCAGGGCGAAGAACACCACCGCGTGCCAGGCCGCCGGCACGGCCAGCATCAGCGGGAAGGCGAGCAGCAGGTAACCCAGCTGCGCCACCGTGGAGTAGGCCACCACCCGCTTGAGCCGCTGCGCCCGCAACGCCAGCAGCGAACCCCACAACAGCGCGGCGGCACCCAGGGCGCCCATGAGCAGAGCGAATGCGCTGCCCTCGGGCTGCGGAAAGACGTCCAGCCACAGGCGCAGGATGAGATAGAACGAGGCCTTCACCACCAGCGCCGAGAGCACGGCGCTCACCGGCGCCGGCGCGCTGCCGTGTGCCGGGGCGAGCCACACGTGCAGGGGAAAGAGCGCCGTCTTCATGAGCAGGCCGGCGGTCATCAGCGCCGCGGCGAGGCGCGTGGCGGGTTCGTCGCCCATGACCTGCCCCAGGAGCGCCAGGTCCAGGACACCGTGGCTCGCATACAGTAGCGCCACGCCCATGAGATACGCCAGCGATCCCAGCAGGCTTACCAGCAGGTAACGCATGGCCGCGGTCAGCGCCGCCGCCCCGCCGGCCAGGGCCACCATGGCCACGGCGGCGAGGCCCAGCAGTTCAAGAGCGACGTAGAGGTTGAACGCGTCGCCGGACAGATACAGGCCGTTCATGGAGGCCCAGAGCCAGAGCCAGAGCGGCCAGAACTTGTCCCGGCCGGAACCCGGCCGGATGTACGCCAGGGCGTAGACGCTCACCGCGAAACCCACCACCGCGGTCATGAGCAGCATCAGGGCGGACAGTCCGTCCAGGTGCAGGGCGATGCCCAGCGGCACCTCCCAGCCGCCCAGACCCGCGCGCGCCGGACCATCGTGCCATACCCCGAGCGCCGCACCCGCCGAGACCAGCACGGCAAACACCGACACCACCATCCCCAGCAACGGCCCCGAGCGCGGCCACAGCGCCGCCAGCACCGCGCCCGCCAGGGGCGCGATCACGGACCAGGCCGCCCAGTCGGCACCGATGAGACTGTTCACGAGCCCCCGGACTCCGCGTCCCCTTCACCTTCCGGCAGGTGTGCCCGGCCGGTGACCGCCTTGACCCGCAGGATCAGCGCCAGGGCAAAGGCCGTTGCACTCACCGCCACGACGATCCCGGTGAGCACCAGCGCATGGGGTACCGGATCCGGATCACCCTCCCCCCCGGCCGCCGCCGCCAGCAGCACCATGAACACGCCGGACCCCATGACGTTCACCGCCAGCACCTTGAGCACGAGGTGTGCGCGCGCCACCAGGGCGTGGACACCCAGGCCGAAGAGGATGGCGCCGCCGATGAGGTAGAGAGAGGTCAAGGGGCGCACCTGTGGCGCGAAGGATGAAGGTTGAAGGATGAAGGATGAATCAAGGCCAAATCACTTCGTCCCGGCTTGCCGATGACGCCCCTGTCTTTGGATTCATCCTTCATCCTTCAACCTTCATCCTTCCCGCTCCGCGGGTGCCCCACCCAGAAACAGCGCCACCAGCGTCAGGGCGATCGAGATCGTGGCCGCGGTCTCGATGATGAGAATCAGCGCGCCGGCCCAAGGCGGCGGGTAGCCCATGAAGCCGTGGCCAACAACGAGCCCTGCGATGCCCACGGCGAGGAACAGCGCAGTGCCGGCCACCAGGCCGAGGCGCAACAGGGGCGATGGCGGGGCCGGAAGGTCCCGGGGACGGGACAGCACCCAGAGCACGCCGGCCGCGCCCAGCACGGCGCCGGCCTGGAAGGCACCGCCCGGCGCATGGCTGCCGGCCCAGAGCAGGTAGACACCGGTGACCACGGCCACCGGAACCAGCAGGCGCAGGGTGCCCGGCATCACCGGGCCGGGCACCGGACGCGCGGGCAGCGGCGTATGACGCCCCAGGGACCAGGCACCCAGCACCGCCAGGAGCAGCACGCCCAGCTCAAGGAAGGTGTCGTAGGCCCGGAAGTTGAGCAGTACCGCCGTGACCGGGTGCGCCACGCCGGCCTGGTCCATGGCGGCGGCCACGGGATCCCGGAGACCCTGTGTTTCCGGCAGCGACCACAACACCACGGCCAGCAAGGCCGCGAGCATCGCCGCCAGCGCCCCCGACACCGCCTGCGTCACGCGCATCACGGCTCGTCCTCCCGGTCGGGACGCTCGCGGGGGCGTGCCAGTCGGGCGAGGGTGACCAGCAGCAGCGCGCCGGTGATGCCGGCACCGATGGCCGCCTCGGCCAGAGCGAGGTCGGGCGCACTGAGGCGCACCCAGGCCAGTGCCAGCAACAGGCCGAAGGCGATGAACAGCACCACCGCCCGGAACAGGCCGGTTTCGGTCTGGGCCAGGGCCCGCCACGCCACCCAGACCAGCGTCACCAGCAGCAGCACGTCGAAGGCCAGCAGCCAGCCGTTCACCGTTCCTCCTTTGCCCCGAAGCGGCTCCATGCACGCTGCGCCACCAGATGGCAGGCGGCGGCGCCGGCCACGAGGACCAGCGCCCAGATGATCAGCAGCTTGATCACAAAGGCCGCCGTCTCCGCCTGCAGAATAAGCCCCAGCACCACGAGACCGAGTCCCAGGTTGTCCGCCTTGGTGAGCGCGTGCAGGCGCGTGTAGACGTCGGGAAAACGCAGCATGCCCGCGCTGCCCGCGGCGAAGAACACGAGACCGGCGAGGATCAGCAAGACACTCATCCCCTGGATCATGTCTCGTCCTCCCCGGGGTCCTCGGGCTTGCGCACGAAGGCCACGGTGGCCACGGCGGCAAGCAGCGCGAACACCAGTGCCACGTCCACCAGCGCCGATTGCCCGAGCGCCTCAGCCAGGATCAGCAGGATGGCCACACCCGTGGTGCCGAACAACTGTGCCGCCAGCATGCGATCGCCTGCCGAAGGACCGCGCAGCACGCGCACCATGCCGGCCGCGATGGTGGCGAGCAGGAACAGCGCGGCGGCAAGCAGGAAGGCGGTCACCGGTCGTCCTCCGGGCGCGGCCCCATGACGAACACCCGCGAGACGTGACTTTCCAGTGCCTCCAGGGATTCGCGAATGGGCAGACCGGTGTCCAGTACGTGAATGGTGAGCAGGCGCCCCTGAAGGCGCACGCTCAGGGTGCCGGGCAGCAGGCTGATCACCGCCATGAAGAACGTGAGCGCCGCGCCGTGGGGCAGCGACGTCGTATAGCGCACGAATCCCGGCTCCAGGGGCATGGCCGGCGACAGCGCCCGGCGTGCCACGTCCACACCACCCATCACCGAAGCGCGCAGAAAGTATCCCGCGAAGCGGGGCAGCGCCGTCGGGCGCAGGCCAAAGGGTCGGCTCAGGGGCAATACCAGCGTGGCGCCCGCGGCACCCAGCACCGCCAGCCAGAAAAACGGCGATGCAAGCCCCTGCCCTTCGGTCAGCACCCACCACAGCAGCGCCGCAAGGACCAGCGTTGCAACAAACCGCCGCACCCTGGCACCGCGCCGACTGAACCGGGCTGTGGACACCGATGGCATCGGATTAGCTTAACAAAAGGTTGCACAGAACAGCCTGCCTCAACCCGGTGTGCCGGATGCGGCTGCGCCTTATCCGCCCGACGTCTCTGACCGGGCCGTCAATCACCATCGGGCCTTGGTGACGGCGGGGCAATGCGACAGGTATGTTTGAGGTCCTATTGCAGCCAGCGGCAGGAATTCCTGAATGATCAAGATGTACTCCAGAAGATTGCTGTCGCCCTTCGTCGGCGTCATCCAGGTGGCGGAGATGGGGAGGGCGCGGGCCCTGAGCCTGGACGGCGAAAACTGGTCGATTCAGTACGCACTGCCCGATGACACGGGCAGACGAGGCCGCAGGTACGTTGGCGATCCGAGTTCGGACTATTCCCGGGTCGCGACCGTCCGGCAAGGCCGGCTGGAGACACATGACGTGCACCCCTTTCTCGACCCCCATGAGGTGCGCGCCGCCGCCCAGCACCTGTTCGAAGCGCTCGGCGCTGCCCGTGTGCCGTTCGTGGCAGCGGACTGCTACGAGTACTGGCTGCTGGACGCCAGCGACGACACGCCCCTGGCACTGTTGCAATCCAGTGTCGACGCGCAGGCCATGGCCCTGCCGTCCCCGTATCCGGTGTGGCTTGCAATGCCCGCGGCGGAACTGGACGTGCCGGCTCCGGAACCGACCCAGGACGTCTACGTACCGCCCGTCAACTATCGCCTGGAAAAATCAGTGGAGGAGCGTGCCGGCGCGAAGCCGCGCGCCGCCTGGTTCGAGCGCACGGACCCGCCCACTGACGACTTTCCGCCATGCCTGATCCGGGAAGACTGGCCGACCGAGAAGGAGCAGTTGCTGTGTGACCTTTACATCCAACGGCTCGCGCCGCGGCTTTTGATGACGCACGGCCTGCCCCGCCCCGTGAGGCATCGCCTGGAGCAGGCCGCCCGCGATCACGTGTTCGACGTGGAACGCTTCTACGCCGTGTATCCCGACGTGGTGGACGACGACCTCCTGACCGCCGCCCGCGTCGAGGCCCGCATGCGCCGCGCCAATGAATAGGGGTGCGTCCTCCGTGCCCTGTCCGGACACAGCGACGCACGCGGCCACTGAGAACGTCGACGGTTAACCCGTCTTCGGATTACTGTCACCGCTTGCCATAGGCAACTCCCTGTGCATCTGCAACCGACCGCAGACGCTTGTCGCGGGTCCAGATACGCGACGAACCATTCAGCCTGAGAGACGCAAGCAGGTGGGCGTCCACATACCCGATACCGCATCCCATCAGTGCGTTGCGTTCGATGAAGAAGAGTACTTCGTCGTCCGTGGCCGTCACTGCTCGCGGCAAGTCCTTCAGCAGACGAAGCACCTCCTCCCGATGACGAAGATTGCCGCAGGCCAGTTCTCCCAGCACGAACGGATGCACCAGCACCTGACCGGCCTCAAGCAGTGCCGCCAGGTCCGCATCCCCGGCTCGCAGATGATCCACCCAGACCGACGTATCCACCAGGATCATGGGGTGGTGGTTCGCCGTCTGGGCACAGGCTCCAACTGGGGTTCGGTCCCACCGAGACGTGCCAACCGGCGGGCACTCTCACGTTCGATCAGCGCACGCAAACCCTCGCGCACCAGGGCGGCCTTTTCGGTCATCCCGGTGACGCGCTGAGCCTCCGCCAGCAGTTGATCGTCAATACTCAGCGTCGTGCGCACCGCATTTGCCCCTGCGAATGAAGAAGCATCAAATTATACATCATTTGATGCCGCATTCCGTGCTCCATCTCCGGGACTCTTTTGCCTTCCCTTGCCCCTTGCCTCTGCACCTTCATTCACATACAGGACAGACCGGCGACACCCCATGGGGCGTCTCGCAGGCCACCTCGACCACGGGGACGTTGATCTCCACCGGGTCGCCGGGCGGATCAATGCATTCGGGCGAGAGTTCGGGCAGGTCACCAGTGGTCTCACGGATGCCGCGCTCTCGCAGCTGGCCATAAAGGTTGGCGGCCAGGTAGTGGTGCTCTCCGTAGCGCACCGGACGATCCCCGGCCAGGCTCAGGCAGCGGCCGTCGCGCAGGGTGAAGCGGTAGCGGCTGTGGGCCAGGTCCTCGGGACGCAGGAGCACACCCTGGAACGCGGCGGGATTGAGGCGGTAGGTGGTGCAGCCCTTCAGGCCCAGGGCATGGGCCTCGCGGTAGAGGTCACGGAAATCGTCGAAGGCACAGTCGGTGGGCACGTTGATGGTCTTGGAGATGGCCGAGTCGATCCAGGGCTGGGCAGCGGCCTGGATGGCCAGGTGGGCCCGGGGGGCGATATCCCCCGCGGTCACAAAGGTGTCGGGCAGAGGCTCGCCCGGCGCACGGGTCTCCCAGGCCAGCACCTCGAAGGCGGTGACTTCCACGGCGTCCCGGGTGGCGCCGTCCTTGCCCAGAATGTTGCGCAAATAACTGTGAGCAAAGCTGGGTTCGATGCCGTTGCTCACGTTGTTGCCGAAGGACAGCGCGATGGTGCCCGTGGGCGCAATGGCGCTGTGGTGGGTGAAGCGCGCACCCTCCCCGGCGAGCGCCTCGACGAGGTCCGGATCCTCGGCGGCGATGCGCCGCATGTAGGGACTGTAGCGCGCGTGCAGCACCCGGCCGGGGAGCCGGTCGCCCACACGGATGCCGTCCTCGGCCATCTCCGGCCGGGCGGAGAGCAAGGCGTCGGTGACCGTGAAAGTCTCGTTCATGACCGGCGCCGGGCCCTTCTCCCGGGTCAGTTCGAGACCCGTGCGCCAACCGATCAGGGCCAGCTCGCGGGCGGCCCGGTCCGTGAACCGCACCGCCTCGTCAGAATCGTAGCGAATGCCCATGAGTACCAGCGCTGAGCCCAGCCCCAGGAACCCCATGCCGTGGCGTCGGGTGCGTTCCAGCGCCCTGCCCTGTTCCTCAAGGGGCAGACCGTGGATCTCCACCACGTTGTCCAGCATGCGGGTGAACACCGCCACCACCTCCCGGTAGCTGTCCCAGTCGAAGGCGGCACGATCGGTGAAGGGCGCACGCACAAAGCGGGTCAGGTCCAGGGAACCCAGCAGGCAGGCACCGTAAGGCGGGAGCATCTCCTCCCCGCAGGGGTTGGAGGCCCGAATGGTCTCGAAGAAACCGTTGTTGTTCTCCGCATTCACCCGGTCGATGAAGATCACCCCGGGCTCGGCGTGATCGTAGGTGGCGCGCATGACCCGGTCCCATAGATCGCGCGCCGGGATCCATTCGTGTACCCGACAGGCCACGCGCCCTGCCTCGTCGGTGACGTAGCCCTCGCGGATGGGCCACTCGCGCCAGATCACGGTTTGCGGATCACGAATATCGGTTCCCGTGCGCTCCCGCTCGGCGGGTGTCAGCGGGAAGGCCAGGGGCCAGTCCCGGCCCGCCTCCAGCGCCGCCATGAAGGCATCGGGTACCAGCAGGGAGAGATTGAACTGACGCAGGCGCCCGGGCTCACGCTTGGCCTCGATGAACTCCACAACGTCCGGGTGGCCGATATGAAAGGTGGCCATCTGGGCGCCGCGCCGGTCTCCGGCCGAGGCGATGGTGCGACACATCTGGTCGTATACGTCCATGAAGGACAGCGGCCCCGAACTGCGGGCACCGGCACCGGCCACCCAGGCCCCCTTCGGCCTCAGTGTCGAGAATTCGTAGCCGATGCCCGCGCCGCTTTGCAGGGTGAGTCCGGCCTCGCGCAGCTTGCCCAGGATGTCGTCCAGGGTGTCGTGGATGGTGCCGGAGACGGTGCAGTTGATGGTGGAGGTGCCGCGCTTGTGACCACGCGCGCCCGCGTTGGCCAGGATGCGCCCGGCGGGCAGCGCCCCGTGATGCAGTGCCCACAGAAAACGCTCGTGCCAGTGCCGGCGCAGGGCCGGCGTGGACTCGACGTCGGCCAGCGCCCCGGCGACGCGAGCCAGTGTCTCCTCCGGCGAATCCTCCAGCGCCCGACCCAGCGCGTCACGCAGCCGGTACTTGCGGTCCCAGACATCCCGGGCCGCCGGCTGCAGCGGCACGGCCACTCCCGAGCCGCTTTTGCCTGCCCCGGCCATGAGCGGCTACTTCTGCTGCCAGTTGCCCCCGGCATCCTGGTACCAGTACCCGGACGGGGCCTCCTCCACCCAGACCCGGGCAAAGGTGTCGCGGATGTTGGGCTCCCATTCCGGATGACCGTTGGCCCGGGCGATCTCGCGGTAGAGGGCGGCTCGGTCCCTGTTCTCATCAGCCACCAAGCGCTGCACGGCCGCCCGGTCACGCAGGGGCACGGCGTTCAGGTCCCGGACCGCCACCATGCCGTCGCGGGCGAAGCCGATGGCGCCGCTGCGATAATGGGGAGCGAGTTCCGGGGAGCGGGCGCGCATGGACTGGCGCAGGGCGTCGATGGCGGCGGATCGAAGGCTGATGTCCGGCTGCTGGGCCTGCGCCGTGGGCACCAGGACGTTCAGCACGCGACCGACCCAATGGATCGCAGCACCGTCGTAGCGGCTGCCCGGCTCAGGTACGGCATCGCCGGGTTGCCGGGCGGGCGGCTGCCCCTCCTCGCCCAGGACGTCCCGCACGATGGTGCGGGCGGCATCCTCTGCAGCGGCCGCCGGGAAATAGATGTTCACCGTGACGCAGGCGGAAAGGGCCAGCACGGCCAGCGCCCAGAGAGTGACCCGCAGGGTATTCATGGAGAACTCCTTGTAAAGGGGTGACATGGCTTGATTCTAACCCGGATAGTGCATCAGGGCGGGCGGTGGTTTCGCGTCCACCTTCCAGGTCTGCACGTGGCTTGCAGGCCCTGTTGTGCAAACATCGCATACCCCGGATGAACGGCTCCTTAACGAACGCCCGTTCGGCTTCTTGCGGGATCTCAGAAGGAGGGACGACCCGGCCCCGCATGGGATTTTTCGTGGCGCTCCTGGCAGCGGACGCAGCGCTTGGCGGTGGGATAGACGCTCAGGCGCTCGTAGTCGACGGGACCCTCGCAGTCGATGCAAATGCCGTAGGCCCGCCCTGCGATGCGCAACAGCGCGGCCTCGATGTCGCGGATCTCCTCGATATGACGATCCACATCCGCGAGCTCCAGATCCACCAGCAGATCCGCCACGGACTGTTCACCGATATCGTGGACCTCGCCGGCCAGGTGACCGTACCGTGCCTCGTCGTACTCCACGAGCAGTCGCCGGGTCTCGTCGGTCAGTGTCTGCAGACGCGAACGCAACATCGCCTCCAGTTCCCTGACCTGTGCATCGGTGAGTGACGCGGGCATGGTCGTAATCCTCGGTGGGCTAGTTTTCCTTTGTGGATTGACGGTAGTCCGCCCCTGCGGAACGGTCAAGCCGGGAGGGGCTCACTCGGCGCAGCGTCGGCCAGCAATGCGCGCACCGTTGCGGCGTCGGGCGCCGCGCAGACCTGCCGGGCCACGTCACGGGCCTGTGCAAAACGAATTCGCGAAACCCGCCGGGCCATGAACGGCACCAGATAGGGATTGACGGAGAACACCCGGAAACCGAGACCCAGCAGCGCCGGCAACGTGCCGGGCAACTGGGGCAGCAATCCGCACAGCTGCACGCGCCCCACCTGCCCTTCCGCCAGCTCGGCCACCCGGGACAGGAAGCGATAGAGTCCGGGCGCATGGGGATCCAGGTAGCCGGCCAGTTCCGGCTGATCCCGGTCTGCGGCGAACAGGCATTGCATCAGATCGTTCAGGCCCAGCGAGACACTGTCGGCGAGGCCCGTCAGCGTATCCGTCATCATCGCAAGCGCGGGCGTCTCCACCATGGCGCCGACGGACAGCGGTCGGGGCAACGCGTGTCGGACCTCGTCCCGCCAATGAACGAACTCCTCGGGAGACGTCAGATACGGCAGCAGCAGTCCGGGGGCATGGCGGTCCGCGAGATGGGCCAGTGCGCCAAGCTGGGCGTGGAAGACATCTGCCGCAGGCCCGTGCCCGAACAGCCGCGCTCCCTGCATCCCCAACGGTCCGCCCTGCGCCGGCCGTGCCCCGAGCCAGCCGGGGCGCTTGTCCACCGCGACGTCCAGAAAACGCAGGGTCACGGGCAGGGGATGCGCGGCATCAAGGAGCGCCGCAAAGGCGACTTCGTAGTCGCGCCTTTGCGGCGGGACATCGGCCTCGGGCAGCAGGTACTCCGTACGCACGAGCCCGATGGCCTCCGCCCCCCGGGCACGGGCCAGTGCCGCCCCTGCGGCACTGGCCACGGTGCAGTGCAAAAGGACACGCTCGCCGTCCGCCGTCATGACCGGGCCCCGGGGCGGCTCCGGCATCGGGGCCACCGGCTGGGTGTCGCCGGGCCCGATCAACAGGCCACGTTCCCCGTCCATCCATACCGGCTGCCCGAGGGGCAGCGCGTCGGCAGTCATCCGGTCCGCCGTCAGCACGGGCACGCCCAGGTCCAGCAGGCGGATCATGGCGTGCGAGCAGGGTGCGGCCCCGACCACCACAATACCTGCCGGCGGTTTCACGACGCGGTCGAGCACATCCTGCGTCAGCAAGAGGATGCCGTCACCCTCCCCCAAGCGCTGCAGCGGCGCGAACGCCTGACCGGGAGCAAAGGGTGTGAGTTGATGGCGGGTCATGGAATCATGGACCTGCGACAGAGGCCGGCGATGACCGATAACCCGGAGTCTAGCTGTATTACCCCAACAGGTTGTTCACAGGTGAAGCGTATGAGGCTCTCGCGAAGGAGCGAAGCATGTCCTGCGATGCTCGTTGTAGGAGCCCAGCCCTCTGGGCGAACCGGCGTTGTGCCAGTGTTGCGTTCGCCCAGAGGGCTGGGCTCCTACAACCGGCCCTGCCTGCCAGCAGCTCACCCCGGATGAACAACGTATTGAGAGATCACAGCTAGTCAAGCAACGCTGTGCCGCTGACCGGAGCACAAGAACCATGAGCAAGCCGCACGCCCACGTGGTCGGTTTCGACGACGCCCCTTTCGACCGGCGTCACCGCGGTGACGTGCTGGTGGTGGGTGCCGTCTTCTCCGGCACGCGGCTGGACGGGGTGCTTTCCACAAAGGTCCGGCGTGACGGCGTCAACGCCACTTCACGGCTGGTCGCCTGCCTTGCTGACTCGCGCTACAGGGGACATCTGCAGGCCATCCTCCTGCAGGGCATCGCCTTCGCCGGGTTCAACGTGGTGGATATCCACGCCCTGCACCGTGACACCGGGCTGCCTGTCCTGGTGGTGGCGCGTCGCAGACCGGATCTGCCCGCCATCCGGCGGGCGTTGCTGGAGCGTGTCCCGGGCGGGGCGCGCAAGTGGCGCCTGATCGAGGCGGCGGGGCCCATGGAGGCCGTCGCGGGTGTTCATGTGCAGCGCTGCGGCATCACCCCCGACGCCGCCCGACGCCTGATCGAGCGCCTGCAATCGAACGGACTGCTGCCGGAGCCCCTACGGGTGGCCCACATGATTGCCGGCGGGGTCACCACCGGGGAGAGCAGGCATAGAGCATGACTTGAAGTACGAAGTGGGGAGATGAAGTAGGAAGTGGGAATTGGGAAGTGGGAATAAAGAACTTCGCACTTCCAAATTCCCACTTCGTACTTCCCCCCATCACCTCACCACAGGCTCGCCACCCTCCAGCATCACCGTCGCCAGGCGGGCCACCAGATCCCGCCATGCCACCTCGCGCGTGAAACCCATGACGTCGATGCGCGGCAGGCCGGAGCCCTGCACGATGTAGTAGCCATGCTCGGCCGGGGCCACGCCGTCCATGTAACAGACCTCGCCCACCAGGCGGCAGCTCAGGCCCAGCCGCCGATAATTGAACTCCTCGAAGAAGCGCAGAAAGCCGCCGGAAAAGATCCCGCCGACACCGCCGCCCACCCGCGTGAGGTTGTCCACGGCGCGCTGGCTGATACGCCGGGGCGAGGTGTCGCCGGGGGGCGTGCGCAGGACTGCATCGAACTGCACCGGGGACCAGCGCACGAGGACCAGGTCGCGCACGTCGCCCTCCAGGCGACCGGTGATGCGGCCGAAGTCGAAAGTGCGGGTGATCTGCTCCAGGTCCATGTTGCGGATCCGGATCTGCGCGGAGAACTCCGGTGCGACGCCCAGCGGGTCGCGCAGACGGACGTCCCCCAGTGTCACGGTCCCGTCGAAGGCGCGCACCAGCAGCCGGCCCCCGACGCTCAGAAGGCCCTGTTCGTAGCGCACGTCCGGAATGATGCCGGCGAGGCTACCCGACAGCCGCGGCCAGCCGAGGGCGGCGGTGAGGCGTTCCATGCTGATCGGCGTGAGTCCGCCGTCGAACTGCCAGCGTGCGTCGCCGCTGCCGATGCCCTCGACATGCAGGTCGCGAATGTCGAGACCCCCGTCCAGGACGGGCACACGCACGGGCTCCGGCAGGCGAAAGCCGTCACGCCCGATGACCGGCTGGAAACGCGTCCGGCCCACGGGAATCCCGTAAACGTGCCCACGCTCCACGGACACCCGCGAGAGGGGAGCGGTGCCGTCGGCACGCCAGTGCAGCGCCGTGTCCAGCCCGTGCACCGCGAAACGGCCCAGTCGATCCTCCAGGGACGTGGCGGCCGCGTTCACCACCACCTCCGCGGGCTCGCCGTTGTGCACTTCGAGACGACCGGCCAGCACGCCCCCGGTGTCCAGGGCGTCCAGTGCCGTGCCGGGCAGAAAGGGCCGGGCATACATGTCGTAAGCCGCCGGCAGGTCCACCCGATCCACTTCGATGCTCGCTTGCAGTCCGGCGAGCCCCTGTCCCAGGGTCCAGGCGCCGCGGCCCGCAAGGGTGATCACCCCGGCCTGCCGCAGATCAAGGCGATCCACGCTCAGACGGGCGGCGGCCGGCTCCATGCGACCCGCCAGAGAAAGCTCGACGGGCGATTCGCCCGCCTCCGCGAACACCGGGTGCAGATAGATGCCGCCTTCACGCCAGTCTGCGGTCAGTTGCAGGCGATAGGACCCGCCGTCGCGCTCCCAGGCGGCGGATACGGATCCGGCCAACCCCTCGCCTGCGCGCAGGCCGTCCTCACTGGCAAAGACCCCATCCTCCAGATCCAGGGTGAGATCCAGCCGGTCCGGCAAGGCGCCCGCACCCCGGGCCGATAGCGCTAGCCTGGAACGGCCCTGCGCCAGGATCGGCCAGGGCTGCCCCGCCTGGGCGGACAGGGCGGCAAGCCCTTCAAGTGACAAGGCCTCACCGCCGGCGTCCACCGCCCATCGTTCGCCCTGCACGCGCACATGGGCGCGCACGTTGCCGCCGGCCAGTTGCAGTCCGGTCACCTGGAGGTCCAGACGTCCCGGATGGGCATACCGGAAACTGCCGGACAGGGTCTGGTCGCCCAGCCAGGCATGGCGGAAGCGGATGCGGGCCTCCTGGCATTCGCCGCCCAGGCCGCGCAGTCGAAGGGCGGGGCAATCCACGCGGACGGCTTGCAGTTCGACGCCCTCCGCCAGGTACACGGCATCGGCGTGAAGCGCCAGGGCATGGCGTTCCGCGCCGGGTTGGAGGACAAGGCGCAGGGATTCGATCCGGAATCCCTCCCCTTCAAGGGATCCCATCTCCAGTTGCACCGAATCCACGGCCCCGGCCGGGGCAACCACCGCCGCCATCAGCAGCCAGCAGAGCAGATGGAACGGTGCATGGCAGAAGTCATGGGCGCGCACCTCGGGGACGGTAGACGAGACCCCTGTACGGCACAAGCGCGCAGACGGACGGGATGGCAAGTTGATGGAAGCCTATCCGATAATAATCAGTCGGTTATGGGCGCCCGTTGCACGCATTATTGATCGGGATCAAGAAATCAGGACTAGACCGACCAGGGAACACTATTCACGGCCCATCCATGGCTCATAATGTGATATCCATCACACTATTAGCCCCCGTCACCCACAACGTGTCTGAATCACGCCGCCCGTGACCAAGCCCTTCACGAACCTGGACTTCATCTCGCGCCACGCAGCCCTGAGCGAGCATGTGCTGCGCGCCCTGCTGGAGGAGATGGTGGACGGCGTGGTGCTCATCACGCCCACGGGGATCATCCGGGAGGTCAACCCGGCAGCAGAGGCCATTTTCGGCTATGGCCGGGACGAGCTGCTCGGCGCCAACGTCAGCATGCTCATGCCTTCTCCGCACCGGGAACAACACGATGGTTACCTGCGCCATTACCTGGAAACCGGCAGGACCTGCATCATCGGCACCGGACGGCAGGTATTCGGTCAACGCAGCGACGGCAGCCTGTTTCCCCTGGACCTGTCGGTCAGTGAGATCCGGGCTGACGGCGAGCACCTGTTCGCCGGCATCGTGCGCGACGTCACCGAGCGCCATCGTTTCCAGGAGACCCTGGCCCTGTTCCAGCGGGCCATGGACGGCGCGCACAATGGCATCGCCATTGCCCGCCTGACCGGAGATACGGAAGAGATCACCTATGTGAACGAGGCATTCGCGGGTATCACCGGTCATGCCAGGGAAGATCTGCTGGGGGCGGAGCTCTCCGTCCTGCCCTTCGGCACCGACGATGCCCGCACCTGCGACCTGATGCGCCGGGCCATGCGTCAGGGCAACCCGCAGCGCGCCACGCTCCACTGCGCGCGGCCTGACGGCGTGGCCTACTGGAACGACATCACGCTGACACCGATCCGTGATCAGGAAGGCGGGATCAGCCACTGTATCGCCGTGCTGGTGGACGCCACGGCACTCAAGCAGAGCGAGGTCGCGCTGCGGGAAAGCCGCGACCAGCTGGAACACCGGGTGGAGGAGCGCACCCGCAATCTCACCGACGTGATCGGCCAGCTGCGCCGGGAGATCAGCGAGCGCGTGCGCGTGGAAGCGGCGCTGCGGATCAGCGAACAGCGCCTTGCCAATGCCCAGCGCATCGCACGCATCGGGCACTGGGAATGGGAGATCGAAACCGGACGCCTGTACTGGTCCGACGAGGTGTACCGTATCCTGGGCCTGCGCCCCAACGAAATGACGCCTGATTATCAGTCGTTCCTGAAGATGATCCCCGAGGACGACCGCAAGACCCTGGAGTACGCCATTTCGCGCTGTCTCGACGAAGGCACCCCCTACGAGATCGATCACCGGATCATGTGCCCCGACGGCAGCGAGCGGGTCCTGCATGAGGACGGGGAACTCGTTTATGACGATGACGGCCAGCCCGTTCTCATGCGGGGCACGGCCCAGGACATCACGGAACAGCGCAGCTACGAGGAGAAACTGCGCCACATCGCCAACTTCGATCCCGTCACCGAACTGCCCAACCGTGCCCTGTTCAGGGACCGGCTGGAGCACGCCCTGGCCAACGCCCACCGCAACGGGCGCATGGTGGCACTGCTGTTCCTGGACCTGGACCGGTTCAAGAACGTCAACGACAGCCTGGGCCACATGATGGGGGACGACCTGCTGCGCCAGACCGCCGCACGGCTGCATGGCTGTGTCCGTGACGGCGACACGGTGGCACGTTTCGGGGGCGATGAGTTCGTGGTCATCCTGGAGAACGTGGAACACGCGGACCAGGCCAGCCTGACCGCGGATCGCATCATCCAGGCCATGATCCACCCCTTCCGCCTCGGCGACCACGAACACTTCTGCAACGTCAGCATCGGCATCAGCCTCTACCCCGATGACGATGACGACCCGGAGAACCTGGTGCGTTACGCGGACAACGCCATGTACCTGGCCAAGGGGCAAGGCGGTGCCGGCTATCGCTTCTACACGCCGGACATGCACGCACGCGCCATGGATCGCCTGGTGCTGCAGAACAGCCTGCACCAAGCCCTGGAGATGGAGCAGTTTGAACTGCATTACCAGCCGCAACTGGACCTGCGCAGCGGGCGCATCACCGGGGTGGAGGCGCTGGTGCGCTGGCGGCATCCGGAGCGCGGGCTGGTGCCCCCGTCGGAATTCATACCCATGGCCGAGGACACGGGGCTGATCGAGGGTCTGGGGGATTGGGTGCTGCGCACCGCCGCCCGAGAGATCCACAGCTGGGCACAGCGGGACCTGCCCACGCTGAATCTGAGCGTCAACCTGTCACCCCGTCAGTTTCGCCAGCCGGACCTCCCGCAACGCATCGCCAGAGCGCTGGCCGACAGTGGCCTCCCGGCGCAGCAGTTGCAGCTGGAGATTACCGAGGGGGCCCTGATCGAGGATCTTGGCCAGACGGTGGCGACCCTGAACCGCCTGTCCGAACTCGGCGCAAGCATCTCCATTGACGATTTCGGCACCGGCCATTCATCGCTGGCCTATCTCAAGCGTCTGCCGGTACACGTGCTCAAGATCGATCGGGAATTCGTGGACGGAATTGGCCACGATCCCGATGACGCCGCCATCGCGGAGGCCATCATCGCCCTGAGCAGAACCCTGCGCATGGAGGTGGTGGCCGAAGGCGTGGAGACCCGGGAACAGGCCACCTTCCTGCGCGAACGGGGTTGCGACCTGGCCCAGGGGTATTACATCAGCCGACCGCTGCCGGCCGACGCGTTCATCGAATGGTTCTCGCAGCGGGCGCCGGGCCGGCGTCAACTGAACTCGAAGGCCCCGTAACCCACCACCCGCTCCCGCGGCCCGGCGGTATCCCCGGAGGAGCGCAGATCCAGCCGCCGGGCGCGAAGGCCCTTCTGCCTCGCGATCTGCAACAGACCCTGAATCGGCAGGCGACCGCAGGCCAGCCCCGGTGCGATGGCCTCTTCGTTGAACGACTCGATGGCGGCACTGGTGCGTTCGTCCACCTCACGGGCACTGTGGTAGTCCAGGTGATGGCTCAGGTCCGAGCTGACAACGATCAGCGTCTCGGGGCCACCCCAAAGCAACGACAGGACGCGGGCCACATCCGTAGCCTGCGCGCTACCCACCACCAGGGGCACCAGGGAGAAATCGTCCCCGATCACGCGCTGCAGGAACGGCAGCTGGACTTCCAGGCTGTGCTCCGGGGCATGGGCATTCTCGTAGCGGAACACCGTCGGCAGGGTGCAGGCCTGCTCAACCGATGCTTCATCCACGGCCACATAACCCAGCGGCGTCTCGAAGCAGTCGGCCTCGGGCGCGGCGATGCCATAGAACCCGACCCGGTGAGCCGGGCCCAGCAGCACCACCCGGCGCACCAGCGGGAACGCCGTCTCGAGGCGGACGTAGGCGCTCGCCGCAATGAGGCCGGAGTAGATGTATCCGGCATGGGGAACGATGAGGGCCTTGGGCGGCGGCCCTCCTGTCACCGAGGCAGCGCGCGCACCATTCAGCAGGTTATCCACCATGGTGCGCAGCAGCCCGGGCTCGGAGGGATAGAAATGGCCGGCGGCCGCTGCGGGACGTATGGCCTGATCCAGCCTCCTGGCTTCCATTCTCATGCTCACGGCATCATCCTCCTTCGGCGTGGCGTATCCGGCATTGTGCGCCGGGAACCGGGGCGCACATGGGGTCTGCCGGGGGGCGGGTCCTCAAGGTACAGACATCCGGGCCAATGCCGTATCCCGCACTGTCGGACGCAGCACTTCATTTCGGATCGTGTCACTTCAGTATAGTGCGTCGAGCACGAACGCCCGCGACAGTTCCCAACGGTGGGAAGTAGCTCTCAATAACAGCCATTGCTCCACTCCGACCGGCACGCAGAGCTTGACAAGCAGTACTCAGCTTTCAGCTTTCAGCACTCAGCACTCAGCACTCAGCACTCAGCACTCAGCACTCAGCACTCAGCAGTTAGACGTCATCCTTCATCCTTCATCCTTCATCCTTCCGTATCGCGCCCTGTACCACGCCAATCCCAGGTACTCGTGCATGGCGAATGCGGTGTGCCACATGGCGCGGGGGTGCGGGAGAAAATCGCGGTGGCGGTAAGGTCCTCCGTCGGTGCTGATCCTGCGCGTCGGGAAGGGGGTCGCCTCCAGACCCGTCCGGTCGAAGCTCCAGAGGGCTCTCGGCATGTGCAGGGCATGGGAAACCAGGAGCACATGATCGATGCCCTCGTCCCGCAGCATACGAGCGCTGAACCGGGCGTTCTCAAAGGTGTTGCGGCTCTCCTCCTCGAGCCAGCGCACGCTGACGCCCATCTCCCGCTCCAGCACGTCCGCGATCAGTCGCGCCTCGCTGGCCGGTTCGTCGCCCTGCACGCGCCCACCCGAGACCAGCAGCGGCAGGCCAGTGTCGCGATGAAGCTGCGCGCCGTAGCGCAGGCGCTCCAGTGAGAAGGCATTGACGGACTCGCCGCCGTATTCCTCGGCATGCCGATACCGCCCCCCGGCGAGGATGACAATGGCCTGCGCCTCGGAGGGCACCGTCGGCGTCATCGCATAAGGGCGCTCCAGTCCCACCAGCAGCCAGCCGGCGAACACCGGCATGGCCGCCACGTAAAGCCACACCAGTCCGGCACCGGCCACCAGCCTGCCCATCCGGCGTCGCCACAGGAGCAGGCCCGCCAGCAGCAGGATGAGCCCGCTGGCGGGAGGCAGTATCAGGCCCTCCAGGGTCGTCAGCATGAGCCTGTCGCTCCGGTGCTCGGGGGTGGGGACCCGCGCCTGCGGGTGCCGTCGGGGCATGTGCCGCCGCCTGTTATACTCGGCCCGCAACGGGTCACAAATTTCGGGACCGCGGGTCCCGGGCAGTATAGCGGCCCCGTTTCCGCCCATCGACCAGACCGGGAAGGCGCCCATGGACCCGCGCATCATCGAGGACCTCACCCGACTGGCCGAGACGCTCTCGCCCGAGAGCGTGATGGTGGTCTGTTCGGACGACAACCCCCTGCCCGGCCGGATCGCCGACCGCCTTCCCGAGACGCCGCTGACCCGGCTGCCGACGCTGTCGGTACGCGACGGCATGAGCGCACTCAAGCGCCATGAGCTGGTGCTGGTCCCGGACGCCCTGCAACTGCTGTCCAGGGATACCGCCACGCACCTGATCGCCTCCATGCGGGATCTCTACAGCGAGACACTCTACGTGCTGCTGCCGCCGGACAGCCCCGAGGGCTGGGCTCCGCAGGACCTGGTCGCCCTGGGCCTGGAGTGCGTGCACCACCACCCCACCCCTGACGGCGACCACCTGCTGTTCCGTTTCAACCTGAAGGATTACAAGAAGACCCCGGACTGGCTCAATCCGCGCTTCTGGGCGAATCCTGAGATGTGGGGAAAGGCCCGTTGGTAATGGCCCAGCGGGCCATTACCAACGGCCAGAGACAAGATACAAGAAGCAAGATACAAGATTCCCCGCTTTGACTTGCCTCTTGACTCTTGCCTCTTGTATCTGGCGCCTTCCTAACCCTGTCTTGTCACATCGCAGAGCTTGCGCATCTCGTCGGGCACGTTGTCCGGGCACTCCCCGCACAGTTCGTTGCCGGGGACGGCGAAATCGATCTTGCGCGGGTACGGCAGATCCATCTCGTCCATGATCTTCACGAATTCCTCCAGGGTCTTGCCCTGACCCAGGCGCGGGTTGCGCATCTTTTCCTGGCCGATGGTGGTGATCTGGCGGGACTCGTAATCGTGCGCGGGGTAGACCAGGGTCTCGTCGGGCAGCGAGAAGAATTTCTCGTGGATGGAGCGGTACAGGGTGCGCGCATCCCCGGACTGGAAGTCGGTGCGCCCGCAGGCCTCGATGAGCAGCGCATCGCCGGAGAACAGCAGGTTCAGGCCGCCGTGCTCCAGCAGGAAGGCATGGTGGGTATCGGTGTGACCGGGCGTGAACAGGGGATTGAGGGTGAGGGTGCCGAGGCGAAACGGCTCGCCCTCGCGCACACCGATGTCGCGGCAGGGCAGCTCGTCCATGGCCGGGCCGGCGATGGCACAGCCGCTCATGGCCTTGAGCTTGAGCGCCCCGGTGATGTGGTCCGCATGGATGTGGGTCTCCAGCGCGCAGGTCAGCTTCAGGCCCATGTCCTGGATCACCGAGAGGTCCCGCTCCACGGTCTCGATCACGGGGTCCACCAGCACACACTCACCGGTCTGCTCGCAGGCAAGGAGGTAGGTGTACGTGGATGAGTCCGGTTCGAACAGTTGTCTGAAGTGCATGAGCAGGTCCTCCTCCTGGAGATAGAATGGCCACGCCCCGCCGCCGCCGGAAACCGCCTGTCGGAATGCCGAAGGCGGCCCGCTTGCCGATGCCGGGGCATCTGCCAATAATCATGGCAGGTTCACCCGGGTCCCAACAAATGGCATCACTGAAACAACGGCTTGCGGAGCACGGCTTCATCTCGGATCAGGATTACGGCTATGCCGTGCAGTGCCTGCTCTCCGCGCCGGGCGAGCACTTGCGGTGCCTCAACATCGAGGGCGACTCCGGCCGGCGGCGCACGGCGTTCGCCTATGCGCTCGGCCATGCCCTGGGCCACCCCCACGTGCTGTATCACGAGTTCACGGATCCACCACCTCCGCCGCCGGTGCGCATCGAGCCCGTCACCGATCCCGAGGAGGCGCCGGGCGAGCCGCCGGCGGATGCCCTGGATCGCGTCATGGCCGAGGCCTGCGCCCTCAGCGAGGGCGAACCCGCCTTCCTGATCCTCGATCAGCTTCACGAGGCGCGCTTCCAGACACACATCCGGATCGCGGAGTTCATCCGCGACGGCATCTGGCGCTACGGGGAGCTGGCCCTGAAGGCCCACCGGCGCAACCTGCTGGTGGCGCTGATCTCCGATGATCCGGTCTACCACAGCCTCAACCAGCTGTCCTTCAACCTGTGGCTGGGCGACCGGGAGCGCGCGGAGCAGGCAATCACACCCGCGCTGCTGGGCCTGGCCGAGAATGCGCGTCCCATGCTGGATGGCCTGAACACCCTGTTCGACGCCCTGGGTGTCCAACCCACGCTGGAGGAATACCGGCGCGTGGTGCACGACCTGCATGTGAACGTGAATACCCCGGCGCAGCTGCGCCAGTCCATCTACGGCTGGGTGGAGGGCATCGACCGCACACACCTCATGTCGGCGTACGTGGATCAGGTCCTGGAGCGCCAATGGCCCGTGCTGCGCGCCTACCTGGGCCTCCCCCCTGCGCTTCACGATCTTTCCGGAGACGGGCCGGAGGCGGGCAACTCCGGCTGACGCAGGGCACGCCAGTCGGTATCATGCCTCCCATCCCACGCCCACAGACAACAGGCCCAGACATGACTCCCGAACAGGTCCAGGATCTCATCAGTCAGCGCATGCCCGGAGCACAGGTCCGGGTCAGCGGCGGCGAAGGCAAGTTCGAGGCCACGGTCATCAGCGACGAGTTCTCGGGCATGGAATCGGACAATGTCCGGGAAAAGATCCAGGCCCGCATGAAGGCTGAGCAGCGGGTCTACGGAACCGTGTCCGACGAGATCGCCAGCGGCGCGATCCATGCCCTGACGGTGCGCCCGTTCACGCCGTCGCAGTGGCAGCAGGCCGGACAGGACTGAATCCCGGGCAACCACAGCGTCATCAAGACACTCCATCCGCGAACCCGAAAGCGTCCGGGCAGCGGATCCGGAGTGCCTGGCCCGCATATCTCGCCGGGACCCCACATAACCACCCGTGCCGCCAAAGCGGCGTGAAGCTGAGGAGTCCGACCCCATGAAATTCGAAACCCTGGCCATCCATGCGGGCTACAGCCCCGATCCCACCACCAAGGCCGTGGCCGTGCCCATTTACCAGACCACTTCCTACGCGTTTGACGACACGCAGCACGGGGCGGACCTGTTCGACCTCAAGGTCCAGGGGAACATCTACACGCGGATCATGAACCCCACCAACGACGTGCTCGAGCAGCGCGTCGCGGCCCTGGAAGGCGGGGTGGGGGCGCTGGCGCTGGCATCGGGCATGGCGGCGGTGACCTATTCCATCATGACCATCGCCCAGGCCGGTCATAACATCGTCACCACCAGCACCCTCTACGGCGGCACCTACAACCTGTTCGCCCACACCTTCCCCCGCTACGGCATCGAGGTGCGCTTCGCGCCGCCGGGCGACCTGGAGGCCATGAAGGCCCTCATGGACGACAACACCCGGGCGGTGTTCTGCGAGTCGGTGGGCAATCCCGCCGGCAACGTGGCGGACCTGCAGGCGCTGGCCGACCTGGCCCACGATCACGGGGTGCCCCTGATCGTGGACAACACCGTGCCCACCCCCTACCTGTGCCGGCCCTTCGATCACGGCGCGGACATCGTCCTTCATGCCCTGACCAAGTACATGGGCGGGCACGGCACCACCATCGGCGGCGTGCTCGTGGATTCCGGCAACTTTCCCTGGGCCGACCATGCGGAGCGCTTCCCCGGCCTGTGCCAACCGGACCCGTCCTATCACGGTGTGGTTTACACGGAGGCCTTTGGCGCCGCGGCGTACATCGGGCGGGCACGGGTGGTGCCGCTGCGCAACATGGGCGCAGCCATGTCGCCGTTCAACAGCTTCCTCATCCTCCAGGGCATCGAGACCCTGGCCGTGCGCATGGATCGCCACTGCGAGAATGCGCTCAAGGTGGCGGAATTCCTCAAGGGACAGAAAGGCGTACGCTGGGTCAGCTACGCCGGTCTACCCGATCACCCGGACCATGAGCACGCCACGCGCTACATGCAAGGGCGCCCGGCGAGCATCCTGTCCTTCGGCATCGACGGCGGACGGGAGGCCGGCGCGCGCTTCATCGACGCGCTCAAGCTCGCCACGCGGCTGGTCAATATCGGCGATGCCAAGACACTGGCCTGCCACCCGGCCACTACCACCCACCGACAACTCTCTGCCGAGGAACTGGCCACGGCCGGCGTATCGGAAGACATGGTCCGCCTGTCGGTCGGCATCGAGCATATCGATGACATTCTCGAGGACCTGACGCAAGCTCTGGCAAGCGCACGCTAAGCCGCGATTGGGATTGACGCGGCGCTGTGCGACAATTGCGGCCACCTTGATCGTGAACGACCGAGACGAAGTCGAACCCCGAATGACCGAACCGCTTGACCAGACGACCCGCGAATTCACGCCGCTGAAGGAACTGAGCGATGCCGGGCGCAGCCGGCTGCTGGCCGATGCAAAACAGGAATTGCTGCCGCCAGGGCGCAAGATCAACGGCTCGGACCGCCGCGGCGAACTGCTGTACCTGCTGCAAGGCAGCCTGGGCCTGGTCTCCGGCGGCGAGGCCATCCGCCTGACGCCGGAATCACCCCGTGCAAGCGAGCCCCTGTTCCCGGAGCGCGTCAGCAACGAGTTTGCGGTGGCGGAAACCGAGTGCAGCCTGCTGAGCGTCGACAGGACCGCGTTCTCCCATGCGCTCAACGACGAGCGCACCGCCGGGTTCGAGATCAACGACGTGGAGATCAGCGCCGACGAGGGTCGCATCTTTCAGGAGATTTACGAGGCCACCATGGCCCGCAAGCTGGAACTGCCGCCCATGCCCGAGGTGGCCATCCGCATCCAGCACCTGTCCGCCGATCCCGACGTCGGCATTGCGGAACTCACCAAGGTGATCCAGATGGACGCCGCCGTGGCGGGGGCGCTGCTGCACGCCACCAACAGCCCCCTCTACCGGGGCGCCAAGGCCATCACCAACATCCGCGACGCAGTGGTGCGGCTGGGCCTGAAAACCACCCGTATGCTGGCCACCAACATCGCCATGCGCCAGACCTTCAAGGCCACCTCCCCCGTCGTGGCCGAGCGCATGCGCCAGCTCTGGGAACACAGCGTCAACGTGTCGGCAATCGCCTACGTGCTGGCCCGCAAGAGCCGCCGGTTCGACCCGGAACGCGCCCTGCTCGTGGGCCTGATGCACGACATCGGCGTCATTCCCATACTCAAGTACATGGAGCAGCAGAAAGCGAACCCTTCCAGCGAAGAGCTGGAATCCACCATCAGCAAACTGCACGCCATGACGGGCGTGCTGGTGATGAACTTCTGGGGCATGGATCCGGAACTGGTCACCGTCGTCGAGGAGGCGGACAACTGGATGCGCGACGCGGGAGCCGAGCCCGATTACTGTGACCTGGTGATCGTGAGCCAGTTGCTCAGCTACGTCCATACACCACGCATGGCGGAACTGCCGAGACCCGACCAGGTGCCGGCCTTCCGTAAACTGAATCTCGGCGAGCTGGACGAGGACATGAATCTGGCCATCCTGGATGAGGCCCGGGACGAACTCGAGGCCATCAGAAATGTCCTCAACGCCTGATGCAACACCGGAACTCCTCGAACGTCTGGTCCCCATCAACGAACTGACTGCCGACGATCGCGAGCGCCTCGCCAGCAAGGCCACGATGCTGGATCTCGAGCCCGGCACCCGGCTGGAGGCCCGCAACGAGTATCGCTGGCTCGACTACCTGCTGTCCGGAAAGGTGAATCTGGTCAGCAGCGGCAAGCCCCTGGTGATCAATCCGGACTCGGAGCGGGGCGCCCAGCCCATCTTCCTCAAGCCGCGGCCGCGCGATTACGCGATCATCCTCACGCCGGCCAGGCTGATGCGTGTGGACAGACAGCTCTACGAGACACTGCGCAATGCCGTGAGCCAGTCCGGCATTGAAATCGAGGATATGAACCTCTCGGACACCGAGGGCGAGATCTTCGCCGGGCTCTACCAGGCCTGTCTGAGCAATGCGCTGGAACTGCCGGCCATGCCGGAGGTCGCACTTGAGATCAACAAGGCCGCCGAGGATCCGGACATGGACCTCTCCACCCTGGCCCGGGTGGTGCAGATGGACATGGCGGTGACCGGGAGCCTGATCAAGGCGGCGAACAGCGCCATGTACGGCGGCTCGGCACCTGTCAGCCATGTGCGCGGGGCCCTGCAGCGTCTGGGAATGGATAGCACCCGACAGCTGGTCATGGGTATCGCCATGGGACGCGTGTTCAGGAGCGAAACGCCGGGCATCAGCGCCAGGATGCACGAACTGTGGGACCACAGCGTCCACGTGTCCGCGCTGAGCTTCGTGATCGCCAGGCATTGCGGCGGGTTCGACCCGGACCGCGCCCTGCTGGCGGGTCTGCTTCATGACGTGGGCGCGGTGCCCATATTGGAGCACATCGGACGCCATGAACCGGACATTGAGCCACAGGCACTTGAGGACATCGTCGAGCGGCTGCATGGACTCACCGGGGAACTGGTGATCAGTTACTGGGGGCTCGGCACGGACATGATCCAGGTGGCGCGGGAATCCGACCTCTGGCACCGCCGTGGCGGGGCGGAGGCGGATTACTGCGATGTGGTGCAGGTGGCTCAGCTGTACGCCTACACCCAGCAGGGGCGCACGGACCGACCCCACTTTGACAGCGTGCCCGCCTTCGAACGACTCTGCCTCTCCGGGGTCTGCGACGGCGACCGCCTCGACCCGGTGGACGAGGCCGAGGCGGAGATCGCGGCGGTGATGGACATCCTCAAGGGCCGCTGAACGACACCCCGGCAGGCGCGCAACTCACTGCTGACCGAGACAGGACAAAATGACTGAAACTCACAAGGCGCCCGAACGGGGCGTCAAGCAAAGGGCCGCCGACAAGGTGGCGCGCATCCCGGTCAAGATCACGCCCACGGAGCGCCCGCTGCGCAAGCCGGCATGGATTCGCGCGCGCACCCACGGCAGTCCGGAGGTGCAGCGGCTCAAGCGCGTGCTGCGCGAACAGAACCTGCACACGGTATGCGAGGAGGCCTCCTGTCCCAACCTGGGCGAGTGTTTCGGCCACGGGACCGCCACGTTCATGATCATGGGCGACATCTGCACGCGGCGCTGCCCGTTTTGCGACGTGGCCCACGGCCGGCCTGAGCCGCTGGACCAGAACGAGCCCGAGAACCTGGCGCGCACCATCCGCGACATGGGCCTGCGTTACGTGGTGATCACCTCCGTGGACCGCGACGACCTGCGTGACGGTGGCGCCGGCCACTTCGTCTCCTGCATCCGCACCACGCGCGCTCACAATCCCGAGATCCGGGTCGAGATCCTGGTGCCGGACTTTCGCGGCCGCATGGACGTGGCGCTCGCCATCCTCGACGAGGCCCCGCCGGATGTGTTCAACCACAACCTGGAAACCGTGCCCCGCCTCTACCGCGAGGCCCGCCCCGGTTCAGACTATCACTGGTCCCTGAACCTGATCCGGCGTTTCAAGGAGCGCCACCCCCATGTGCCCACCAAGTCGGGCCTGATGCTGGGACTGGGTGAAGAGATCGAAGAGGTGGAGGCCGTGCTGCGCGACCTGCGCGAACATGGCTGCGACATGCTGACCCTGGGTCAGTACCTGCAGCCCACCCTGCACCACCTGCCGGTGAAGCGCTACGTGACGCCCGAGGAGTTCGACCGCCTCGCCGACGTGGCCCGCGCCCTGGGCTTCAGCCAGGTGGCCAGCGGCCCCATGGTGCGGTCTTCGTACCATGCGGATCAGCAGGCGGCCGGCGTGATTGCTGAGGGGTGAAGTCGGTTAACCCGCATATTTCACCAAGGCGGCCGGCGGCTTCGTGTAACCTTCTGAATGAGTGGCATAAATTGGCGTATCTGGCGGAAATGCCGCGGTGACGGTTTGTACCTCCGCCGCCGGCCTATCGCGATGCTTGCGGCCTCTGGGCCTGTCTCGCTTGCNNTGGTGAAATATGCGGGTTAGTGGGCCTCCAGTTCTTCACGGAGGATCTTCCGCAGAGTTGCCTCATCAACTGGCCGGGTGCCCAAGGCTTCACGAAGGGCACGATTGATCAATGTTTGATAGCCGATTCCTTCCGCATCGGCTTTGGCACGGAATGCCATCAACACATCATTGTCCAGCATGATCGTGATGCGGCTCTTGCCTTTGGCCTCCGCTTGCAGCTTGGCTAGATGCGGGACGTCCTTGGCCCGCTTGGCTTTTGAGAAATCGTAGTCATCGCGCATAGTATTCGGCCTCTTTACTTCACTGGCAGGACTTCATGAAACCCAACGACAGCCAATAACCGCCCGGTGCGAGGGTCAGTTGAATGGCCTTGTTATACATCTTTCGTCTTTCGGACCGACCCAAAAGAAGGGGTTATGCGCCACCTCCCACAGATAACCGTCCGGATCGGCGAAGTACCCGGAGTAACCACCCCAGAAGACCTTCTGAGCCGGTTTCACCAGCCTGGCGCCTGCTGAGACAGCCTGCCCCAGGAGTTCGTCGACAGCCGCTTCCGAATCCACGTTATGCGCGATCGTGAATCCGGCGAATCCGTTGCCGTCGGCCGGCACCCCTGCATCTTCTGCCAATGACTCGCGGCCATAGAGTCCCAGCCAGCTGCCATTGAGCGTAAAGAACGCCACCTCCGGCGGTGAATCCATCCTCGGCAGGCCAAGACCCTGCTCATAGAAGCGAACCGAAGCTGCCAGGTCTCTGACGCCCAAGGTGATCATACTGATCCTTGGTTTCATGCGCAGTCCTCCTCCGAGGCATCAGGGGAAGTTCTGCCGCAGCGAAGCTGTCGGCTGAAACTTCTGGTTAGATTCCTGTCATGTACTGGTGCTGACCTGAAGGACGCCCCACCACTATTTTGCCGCCAGACATGTCTCGATCGCCGTCCTCATCGTTCCGACAAGTTGCTCAAGCTCCGCCTCTTTCCCTGCCCAGTCGTCCTCGCACTGTCCAAGGTAACCCTTCATCGCGAGCCCAAGCAGAGCTGCCTCGCCATCGTCAAGCCGAGTCATCGCCCATTCAGCCGCAACGTCCTTGGTTGCGATATCACCCTCAGCCGCCGTTAACCACATACGGGCGAGAGTCAGCAGCACGTTACGCTCATCTCCGTGGATTCCCTCAATCAACCGCGGCAGCGAGTCTTGCATCGCCCTTCGGACATCTGCCATGGGCACAGACTCAAGTGTCACTGAGGCAGGGGGCCCGACCAGCGGGATGCTGTTATCCCGGACCTTCTTCAGGACGATCGCGAGATCGGGGTCGGCACTCGGGCCGGGAATGCGCCCATCTTCAAACTCCTCTCTGAGCCACTCCCCATAAACCAACTGGTTCTTCGGCGGATAACGCCAGGGGACGACGTCGGAATGGCGAATGATCGTAAGCTCAAGAGGCCGTTTTCCCTCATTATTCCCAACCCGACCTGAGACTTGCATGAGATCTTCAACGAGTCTGCTGCGTGCCTGCTCCGGCAGGTCGCGATCAACGATCACCAGGACATCGATATCGCTCTTGGCTCGCAGCCCCCCTGCGACGGCGGAACCGAACAAGTGAGCCGCCACCACCGATTGACCAAGAGCACCCTGCACAACTCGAAGCGCTTCATTGGCTTGTCCGGGGATGTCCTGTCTGACTGTCATGCGCTGTAGAGAGAGTGATTGCATCCTTTATGGTTCTGCGCCCTCTGCAGGGTCAGGCGAGGCACCATACTCAGGGGACGGTTCGCGGCGCGGTCGTCGCTCCTGCGGTGCGGCAGGCAGGGACACCCAAATTCTTTACAGGTCGGAGGGAGCAGAATCATCGGCGTCCTTTCTCACGCCCCCGTTGAAGTGTGAATGGTGAATTGGGAGGTGCGAAGTCAATGAAGTTTACTTCCCACTTCCAAATTCACCCTTCCAACTTCATCAAGAGTTTGTCAGCGATCGCCCTGCCCGCCGTCTCCATATCCATATCCACTCCGAGGCGTTTCAACGACGTGGCCGCCAGGCCCTCGAAGCCGCAGGGGTTGATGCGTTCGAAGGCGGACAGATCCGGATCCACGTTCAAGGCAATGCCGTGATAGCTGGCGCCGCGGCGCACTCGCAGTCCAAGCGCCGCGATCTTGGCGCCGTCCACGTACACGCCCGGCGCGTCCGGGCGCGGCTCGCCGTGTATGCCGTGATCCGCCAGCAGCGACACGACCGCCTGTTCCAGATGGGTCACCAGGGCACGCACGCCCAGGCGACGACGGCGCAGATCCAGCAGCACGTAGAGCACCGCCTGTCCCGGGCCGTGATAGGTCACCTGGCCGCCGCGATCCACGTGGAGGACCGGGATCGGACCCGGATCGAGCAGGTGCTCACGTTTGCCGTTGAGCCCCAGGGTAAACACCGGCGGGTGCTCCACCAGCCAGAGTTCGTCCGCGGTGTGCTCGTCACGCGTGTCGGTGAACGCCTGCATGCGGCGCCACACCGGCTCGTAGTCGGCAAGACCGAGATTCTTGAGGATGATTTTGGACAAGGGGCGATTGATTCAAGATTCAATATTCAAGATTCAAAGGGGTGCGAAGCCACGTCGGGCATCGTGGCCCGAGGTGCCGCCAGTGCCCCCTTGAATCTTAAATCTTAAATCTTGAACGCTCATTGCTGATTGCTGAGTGCTGAGTGCTGATTGCTGAATGCTGATCTCTGAAAGCTCTCTTCAAAGCACCATAGTCACCAGCTCACAGGCGTTCAGCTCCCGATACAGGGCATCCAGCTGTGCCTGGCTGCGCGCCTCCACCACCACGGTGATCGCCAGATAGCGCCCGCCGCTGGAGGGCCTCCGGCTGTAGGCGTCGTCGGGGGTGCCCGGTGCGTGACGCTCGACGATTTCCGCCACCCGCTCGGAGAACTCCGGCACCGCCGGCCCCATGACCTTCAAGGGGAACCGGCAGGGGAACTGCATGATGCCTTCGTCACTCACACCCGGCCTTCCCGCAATTGCTGCTTGTAGGTCTGATAGTGCTTCATCATGCGGGCCCACACGGGGCCCGGACGCCCGTCACCCACCGGCACGCCGTCGAGCCGCGTCACGGGCAGGATCTCCTTGGTGGAACTGGTCAACCAGATCTCCTCAGCGGCGCGCAGGTCGGCCTCGGTCACGGGTGCTTCCATCAGCGGAATCCCGTGGTCAGCGGCCAGCTCCACCACCAGGTCCCGGGTGATGCCCGGCAGCAGCGATTGGTCCTTGGGCGGTGTGACGATCACGCCGTCGCCCACCACGAACAGGTTGCTGGCAGCACCCTCGGTGGCGCGGCCGCCCCGCATGAGAATGGCCTCGGTGGCGCCTGCCTCCACCGCCTGCTGGCGCGCCAGGATATTCGCCAGCAGCGTGATGGCCTTGATGTCGCACCGGCTCCAGCGCGTGTCTGGCATCGTGACCGCGGCCACACCCGTCTCCCTCACGGCCGGGTCCGGTGGGGTGAGTGCATTCACCATGGCAAACACTGTGGGGCTGGTGTCGGCGGGAAAGGCGTGGTCGCGGCGCGCAACGCCGCGGGTCACCTGCAAATAGACAGAGCGGTCCTCGCCGGGATTGTGTTCCAGCAACCGGGTGAGCATATCCCGCCAGCCTGCGCGGTCCAGGGGCGGCTCGATACGCACCGCCGCCAGACTTCGTTCCAGGCGGTCCAGATGCTCCTCCAGACGGAGGCATCGCCCCCCGTATACGGGCACCACCTCATAGACACCGTCCCCGAACAGGAAGCCACGGTCCAGCACCGAGACCCGGGCCTCGGATTCCGGAAGATACTCGCCATTGAGATAGACGGTCATCAGAACATCATCAGGACGGTATCCCACAGCCGGCGGAAGAGGCCGCCTTCCTCCACGGACGACATGGCCACCAGGGGACGGGTGAGCAGCACCTCGCCGTCGAGAACGAGCTGTACTTCACCGTAAGTCTCGCCTTCGCGCACCGGCGCCTCCAGGCGCGCGTCCAGCTCCATGCGGGCCTGCAGGGCGTTGTAACGGCCGCTGGGTACGGAGACGTACAGGTCTTCCGCGAGCGCCAGGGGCACCTGGTCCGACTCGCCCTTCCAGACGCGGGCCTCGGTGATCACCTCGCCGGCGTCATACAGCTTGTGGGTCTCGAACTGCCGGAAACCCCAGCTGTACAACGCCTGGGACTCGTTGGCCCGGCGGATGCCGCCCTGCTGGTGATTCGGCGCGTCGATACCCATGACCACGGCGATCAGGCGCATGCCGTCCTGCTCCCGGGAAGAGACCAGGTTGTAGCCTGCCGCCCGCGTCCAGCCCGTCTTGAGGCCGTCCACGTGACTGTCACGCCAGAGCAGCAGGTTGCGGTTGGACTGGGTGATGTCGTTGAACGTGAAGCTGCGCTCCGAGTAGTACCGGTAGTATTCCGGAAAATCCCGAATCAGTGCCTGTGCGAGTTTGGCCATATCTCGCGCCGAGGTGTACTGGGACTCTTCCGACGGCAGACCGTGGGAGTTGGTGAACCGGGTGTTGGTCATGCCCAGCGCCCGGGCCTGGGCGTTCATCACGTCCACGAACGCGCCCTCCGTGCCCGCCACGTGTTCGGCCAGGGCCACGCAGGCGTCATTGCCGGACTGCACGATCATGCCGCGCAACAGATCCTCCACCTTCACGCGGTTGTTCACCTCGATGTACATGCGCGAGGCCCCGGTCATCCCGGTGCGCCACGCCTGCTCGCTGATGCGCACCTCCTCTTCCAGGTCGATGTTGCCGCGCGCCAGTTCCTGGAACACCAGGTAGGCGGTCATGATTTTGGTCAGGCTGGCCGGCTCCACGCGGGCGTCGGCATCGCTTTCGGCCAGCACCATGCCGCTCAGGTGATCCATGATCACGTAATTGC
This sequence comes from Thioalkalivibrio denitrificans, assembly GCF_002000365.1. GTDB lineage: Bacteria > Pseudomonadota > Gammaproteobacteria > Ectothiorhodospirales > Ectothiorhodospiraceae > Thioalkalivibrio_A > Thioalkalivibrio_A denitrificans. The sequence continues at coordinate 34,631 of NZ_MVBK01000044.1, forward strand.
GCGCGGTCAGGTCCGAGGGCGGCGGCACCTGAAGGCTGGCCAGGGCTGCCGGAGCGAGAAGCGTCAAACAGGCAAGTGTCAGCAGGAATCTATGGATCATGGTGTCGGGTCAATACACTTGAAATGGGAGGTCTGTCAGCTCGCCCGTAACGATCCGGGCAAGCAGGGGCACACTACCACAAACAGGGGACCGGAAAACGCCGCCGGCTTCGGAATACCGGGGATGACCCGGGCGGAACGGGAGAAGTTCCATTCGCCGGGGACGTCGGTCGATCAGTCAACGATGATGTGGTAGTCGAACAGGCCGATGCGCTCCAGGTCCTGAACCGCACGATCCGCCAGATCGACGTTATCCAGCGGCCCGATGCGCACTCGATAGACGGTGCCGTCGGGACGGCGCCCCTCGTGGATGCCCACCCCGCTCAGGCCCTGCCCGTTGAGGCGGCCCAGCAACTGCTCGGCATTGGTCCTGCTGGCGAACGCCCCCACCTGCACGTACACGCCGGTGCCCACCGGCAACTGAGTGGGCACTTCACCACCGGCCACGCGCTGCACCGGCTCGCCCGGCGTGAGCGCGCGCACCTCCACAAGCGCGGTACCCTGCTCCACCATGCCCAGCCGGTGGGCTGCCGCGTAGGACAGATCGATGATCCTGTTCCGGGCGAAGGGGCCGCGGTCATTGACCCGTACCACTACGGAGCGCCGGTTCTCCAGGTTGGTGACGCGCACGTAGGTGGGCAAGGGCAGGCGCGTGTGCGCAGCCGTCATGGCGTACATGTCGTAGGGCTCTCCGCTCGAGGTGCGGCGACCATGAAACTTGGTGCCGTACCAGGACGCCACACCGCGCTCCACATAACCGTCGGCGGAGTCCATCACGTGGTAGGTCTGCCCGAACACTTCATAGGACGCCGGGTTACCATAGCGGCTGCGCGGCTCTGCCCGCGGCACGGCGTCGGGCACGCTGGAGAGATCGGGCGGATTGCGCGGCGCGGCATCCTGCTCGCGGTCCGGCGCGGGACCCGGCCCGCGCGAGGTACCGCAGGCGGTGAGCGCCAGCACGAGTAACAGCAGGATCAGGTAATGAAAGCGCGATTTCATTAATCGAAATTCAAGATTCAAGATTCAAGATTCAAGGCTCAGGAACGTCCCTTCCGTGGACTCCGGCCTTTGAATCTTGAATATTGAATCTTGAATCATCTCCTTTTCAGTTGCTCTTCGCCCGGCTGATCTCCTCGGCCAGCAGGTACACGACCTTCGCATACAGCGGGCTTCGATTGTAGCGGGTGATGACGTAGAAATTCGGATAACCGAGCCACACTTCGCGGCCTTCCTCGGTCTGGAGTTCGATGAGCGAGAAGCGCCCGTCCTCCGGCACGGAATCCACCGGCGTGACGCCGTGACGCGCCAGATCCTCCAGGCTGTGTCGGGCCTGGAAGCCGCCGCCCATGAGCTGGCGGTAGTCGTCACCCTCGGCCCGGGCACGTGCCACTACGGGTTCACCGTAGTTCCAGCCGTGGCGACGGAAGTAATTTGCCACACTGCCGATGGCATCCGCCCAGGAACCGATCAGGTCACGTCGGCCGTCGCCGCTGAAGTCCACCGCATACTCCCTGTAGCTGGAGGAGATGAACTGGCCCCGTCCCATGGCGCCCGCATAGGATCCGCGAGTCTCCTGGAGATCCAGGCCCTCCTCGCGCGCCAGACGCAGGAAGTGGGCAAGCTCCGAGCGGAAGAACCGCGAACGGGGCGGATAGTCGAATCCCAGCGTGACCAGTGAATCGAGCACCCGGAAACCGCCCTGGTTGCGGCCGTAGAAGGTCTCCACGCCGATGATGGAGACGATGATTGACGCCTCGACGTCGAACTCCTCTTCTGCGCGCGCAAGCAGCGACTCGTTCTCGGCCCAGAAACGTGCGCCTCCCTCGATGCGCTGATCGGTGAGAAAGATGGGGTGATAGCGATACCAGGGTCGCGCCTCCGCCGGCGCGGAGATCAGATCCAGCACCCGCTGCTGGGGCTGTACCTCCCGGAACAGCGCCTCAAGCTGCCGCCGCTCGAATCCTTCCGAGACCATCTCGTCGATGAACTGCTGCACCGACTCCCGCTCCAGATAGGGCGGGTCGCCGGCGACGAAGGCGGGTCGGGCATGGGCGAGGCCCGCGAAGATACAGGCCAGTACAAGCGAGGCGAACAGGGTTCGCACAAGCCGCGCGAAGCGGCGGCGGTGGGGACTCATCGGGCCAGCAACCTCCGATGGGAATTGATTGACATGAGAATACCGAATGCCGCCATCAGGGTCACCATGGACGTGCCACCGTAACTCACCAGCGGCAGGGGCACGCCCACCACCGGCAAGAGCCCGGTGACCATTCCCGTATTGACGAACAGGTACACGAAGAACGTCAGCGCGATGGACCCCGCCAGCAGCCGGTCATAGGCCTCCTGGGCCCTCACGGCGATGTGGAGCCCGCGCAGGATCACCACCAGGTACAACGTCAGCATGAGCAGCACGCCCAGCAGGCCGAACTCCTCGGCATAGACGGCGAAGATGAAGTCGGTGGAACGTTCCGGCAGAAATTCCAGCTGCGACTGCGTGCCGTTGAGCCACCCCTTGCCGTAGAGTCCGCCGGAGCCGATGGCGATCTTGGACTGGATGATGTGATAACCGGCCCCCAGTGGATCGCTCTCCGGGTTGAGCAGCGTCAGCACCCGCTGACGCTGGTACTCACGCATGAAGTGCCAGAGGATCGGCGCACCCACCAGCGCGAGCCCGCCAAGGCCCATGAGGATGCGCCAACGGAGCCCGGCCAGGAAGATCACCAGCAGACCCGCGCTGCCCACCAGCAGCGCCGTGCCGAGATCCGGCTGGCGGGCGATCAGCAGCACCGGGATCACGGCCAGCACGCAGGCCACGATCACCTCGAACAACCTGGGCGGCAACGTGCGGTCGGCGAGATACCAGGCCACCATCATGGGCACCGCCAGCTTCATGATCTCCGAAGGCTGGAAGCGGATGAATCCGAGGTCCAGCCAGCGCTGGGCGCCCTTGCCCATCTCGCCCGTCAACATGACCAGCACCAGCATGCCGATACCGGCCGCGTAAAGCCAGGGGCTCCAGCGCTGCAGGTTGCGGGCCGGGATCTGCGCCATGAACAAGAGCACCAGCAGCGCAAGCGCCAGCCGGGTGCCCTGCCGATACACAGTATCCAGGCTCTCGCCACTGGCGCTGTACAGCGCCACGAACCCCAGCGAGGCAAGCATCAGCAACCCGCCCAGCAGGGTCATGTCCAGATGCAGGGCCCGCACCAGCGTACGCATCAGAGTTCCCGCTCCACCAGGAAGTAATCCATCACCTGACGGGCGATGGGGGCCGCCACGCGGCCGCCGCTGCCGCCGTGCTCGGCGATCACCGCCACGGCGATGCTGGGGTCCTCGGCCGGCGCGAAGGCGATGAACAGGGCGTGGTCACGCAGGTGCTTCTCCAGAGTCTCCTCGTCGTATTCCTCGTCTTCAGCGAGACCGAACACCTGGGATGTCCCGGTCTTGCCCGCCATGGTGTACTGCAGGCCCCGGCCGATGGACCAGTAAGCGGTGCCGTTGCTGCGATGGACACTGTTGATCATGGGCTGCACCACCTGATCCCAGTGGGCGGGATTGCGCAACTCGACGGTGGAATTCTCGGCCGGCTCGCGATGCAGCAGTTCACCGCTGTCGCGGTCGATGATGCCGCGCAGCACATGGGGCTGCACCCGCTGACCGCGGGTCGCGAGTGTGCTCGCCACCGATGCCAGCTGCAGGGGTGTCGTCAGCATGTAGCCCTGCCCGATGGCGGTGATGAGCGTCTCGCCCGGGAACCAGGGCATGTTCTGGGTGGCCCGCTTCCATTCCCGGCTGGGCAGCAGCCCCGCGCGTTCCCCCGTGGTGTCGATGCCCGTCCGCTGCCCCAGCCCGAACTTGCCCAGGAACGGCGACATGCGGTCGATGCCGAGCCGGTAGCCCAGGTCATAGAAATACACGTCTGAGGACTGGGCGATGGCCCGGTCCAGATCCACCAGGCCGTGCCCCTCGCGCCGCCAGTCGCGGTAACGCCGGTCGTCGTTGGGCAGCATGTAGTAGCCCCTGGCGTACATGGTCCGGGCAGCGGTGGTGACATCGTTCTCGAGCCCGGCCAGCCCGACGACCGGCTTGAGCGTCGACCCCGGCGGATACTGCCCGGACAACGCCCGGTTGAACAGGGGCTGGTGGCGATGTTCGCGCAGGGCATTGAACACCGTTGCCGGAATCCCGTGCACGAACAGGTTCGGATCGTAGGCCGGCTTGCTGACCAGGGCCAGCACCTCGCCGCTCCTGGGGTCCATGACCACCACCGCGCCGTTGCGCCCGTCAAGCGCATTCCAGGCCGCGGTCTGCAGGCCCGCGTCCAGGGTCAGGACCACGTCCTGTCCCGGCTCGGGCGGCTTGCGCTCCAGGACGCGCAGCACGCGACCCTGGGCATTGACCTCCACCTGCTGATGGCCCACCTGGCCGTGCAGCACATCTTCATAGAAGCGTTCCACGCCCACCTTGCCGATGTGGGTGGTCCCGCTGTATCGGCGCCGGTCCAGGCGCGCCAGCTCCCGCTCGTCGATGCGCCCCACGTAACCCACCACGTGGGCAAACCACTCGCCCTGCGGATAGTGGCGCGCCAGACGCGCCTGGATGTCCACGCCGGGAAACCGGTGCCGGTTCACCGCGAACAGCGCCACTTCCTCGTCGCTGATGTTGAGCTTCAGGGGGACGGCCTGGAAAGGCCGCTTGCGGCGCAGCTCGCGGCGGAAGCGGGCGATGTCCGCTTCCTCCAGCGACACCAGTTCCGACACTTCCTCGAGGGTCGCCTCCAGGTCCGGGACCTGCTCGAGCGTCACCTCGAGCTGATAAGAAGGCCGGTTCTCGGCCAGCACGACGCCGTTGCGGTCGTAGATCAGGCCGCGCGGCGGCGGCACCGCCTCGATGCGCACGCGGTTGTTCTGGGACAGGGTGGTGAAATGCGAGTAACTGACGACCTGCAGGTAGACGAGACGGCTGACGAGCAAGCCGAACAACAGCACCAGCATCACGAGGATGATGATGACCCGCACGAAAAACAGGCGTTGCTCCTGCTGGTGATTCTTGATCGCCTGTCGAACGGACATGAACGTCTACATACCTGTTAAAGCCCGTGGGGGCTCGCCGCCGGGGGCGGGGATCCACCTCAAGGGTCCGATCCCATCATGATCCGCCGCCTGTTTCAATGTGGCCACACCGGCCATCCGGGCCGCCGCACCGGCTGTCAGGGTTTGCGCACGGCGCCGTGCCCAAGGCCCCCGGGGCGTCTCAGACCTTGCTCTTCTGGTAACGCTTCTCACCCGCCACCAGTTCGGCCTTGGCCTCGTCTGCGCCGGCCCATTCCTCCACCCTGACCCACTTGTCGGGCTCGAGCTGCTTGTACTGCTCGAAGAAGTGGGTGATCTGGGCCAGCATGTCCATGGGCAGATCCGAGGGCGACTGCACGTTGCTGAAGCGGCTGTGCAACTTGTCCACGGGCACCGCCAGCACCTTGACGTCCGGACCGGCCTCGTCGGTCATCTTGAGCATCCCCACCGGGCGGCAGCGGATCACCGAGCCGGCGATCACCGGCACGGGGGTCACCACCAGCACGTCCACCGGATCCCCGTCCTCGGCCAGGGTATTGGGCACGAACCCGTAGTTACACGGGTAGAACATGGCGGTATTCATGAAGCGGTCCACGATCAGGGCGCCGCTCTCCTTGTCCAGCTCGTACTTGACGGGATAGTCGTGGGACGGGATTTCGATCACCACGTTGATGTCGTCTGGCAGGTTCTCGCCTGCCGTGATCTTGTCCAGGTTCATACGGTTGTCGTTTCCCGGGGAAGTCGGTTTGCAGGGAAGCCACCCGGTTCAGAGGTGTGTGTCGATGCCGGGGGCGCATGGTTCGGCAGGCACCGGTACCTGCCGTACGGGGCCGGCACGGCGCATTATAGCGGCTTGACGCACGGCGCACAGCCGCTTCCGGCGCCCTTGCGCGGCAATGGGCAAGCAGGTATAAGACTCGCCCAAACACATGAAAAAAATGTCTGAATTCAGGCCAATGACACCAATCCGGGGGATATGAGACATGCGTATCGTGCTGCTGGGTGCGCCGGGGTCCGGCAAGGGGACGCAGGCCAAACTGCTGGTCGAGCGCTACCGAATCCCCCAGATATCCACCGGCGACCTGCTGCGGGCCGCCGTTTCCACCGGGACGGCCCTGGGTCAGCAGGCCAAGGCCGCCATGGACTCGGGCCAGCTGGTACCCGACGAGATCGTCCTGGGCATGATCCGCGAACGCCTGTCCCTGCCTGACGCCGACAACGGCTTCATCCTCGACGGATTTCCCCGCAACCTCTCCCAGGCCGAAGCCCTGGACCGCATGCTCGAGGAGATGGGCAGGCCCCTGGACGGCGTACTGCTCATCGACGTGGATTTCGACATCCTCATGCAGCGCCTCAGCGGCCGCCTGACCTGCGAGTCCTGCGGGGCCGTATTCAACAGTTACACCAAGCCGCCCCGCCATGACGGCGTGTGCGACATGTGCGGGGGCAACCTGCACCACCGTGCCGACGACAACGAGGAGACCATCAGCAACCGGCTCCGGGTGTACGAGGCCCAGACCAAGCCCGTGGCCGGCTATTATGAGTCCCGCGGGGCACTCCAGACGGTGGACGGCGAGGGGGAGATCGGGCGGATCTTCGACTCGGTGGTGGCATCCGCCGAGCGGCTGTTGGAAGGGGCCAAGACCCGCGCCGCAGCGGCCCCGCCACCGCCAAGGCGCCGAAGCGCCAGCGCCGTAAAACGGGCCGTGGAGGCCCACAAGGCCAAGGCCGCGGCAAAGAAGAAGGCCGCCGAGAAGGAAGCGAAGGCCGACAGCGCCAAGGCGGATGACGCAAAGAAAGCCGCGGCAGCCACGGGCAAGCAGGCCGCAACCGGGAAGAAGGCTGCCAAGAAGACGGCGAAGAAGGCCGCTCCCAAGAAGAAGGCCGCGGCAAAGAAGAAGGTCGCGGTGAAGAAGAAGGCCGGCGCCAAGAAAGAGGCCGTGAAGAAGACTGCGAAGAAGGCGGCCCCGAAGAAAAAGGCCGCGGTGAAGAAGAAAGCCGCCCCGAAGAAGAAGGTAGTCAGGAAAACCGCGAAGAAGGCTGGCCCGAAGAAAAAGGCCGCGGCGAAGAAGAAGGGCGCAGGGAAAGCGCCAGCTCGGAAGAAGGCTGCAGCAAAGAAGAAACCCGCCCGCAAGGCTGCACCGAAGAAGAAGGCCGGTGCAGCGAGGAAACCGGCGAAGAAGACCGCACCGAAGAAGGCCGCGCCAAAGAAGAAGGCAGGCCCAGGGAAGAAGACCGCGAAGAAGGCGCCCAAGAAGGCCCCGGCCCGGAAGAAGACCGGAGGCGCGAAACGCGCACCTGCCCGGAAACGGGCCCGGCGCTGAAGGCCCGGCACCGCGGACCGTGCACGGCCCCTTCACCGGGGCCGTTGCTTTTCCCGGACCGGATAGCGCGGCAGTGAAGCAGACCAGGGTCATCGACGCATTCTCGGCATGGCGCCGGGGAGCGGCCGCAACGATTCTCGGGAATCTGGCGCTTGAGCACGGTACTACGCACATTGTCCGGCTTTGCCCTTGCCGCGCTCGCCGGAGCCGCTGCGGCCTCCGACCCTGACCCCTGGGCCCTGTGCCGGCCGGACCCGACCCCCGCCCATACGCCTGCCAGCCCGGCAGGGGACCTGAGCATCCACCTGATCGCGGACGAGGCCCGGGTGGACAGGGCCGGCATGTCCGTATTCCGCGGCGACGCGGTGCTCTCCAGGGACGGCCGATCCCTGTTCGCGGACGAACTGCGCTTCCACGAAGTGCGCGGTTACGCCGAGGCCGAGGGCAACGTGGTTCTGGACGACGGCGAGCTGCGCATGGAGAGCCACCAGGGCCATCTGTACCTGGAATCCCAGGAAGGCGCCTTCGAGAGCGCCGTCTACCGGTACCGCCCCATGCACGCCCGGGGCGAGGCGAGCGAGGTGCTGCGCCTCGGGCCCGGCCAGATGCGCTTCACCGATGCCACCTACACCACCTGCGAACCGGACAGGGACGACTGGATACTGCGGGCCCGCCGCGTGGACCTGGACCAGGAGACCGGCCGGGGCAGCGCCCGCAACGTGTCGCTGCGCTTCAAGCGCGTGCCCCTGTTCTACACGCCCTACATCACCTTCCCGATCGACGACCGGCGCAAGTCCGGCTTCCTGTACCCGGAGTTCGGCAGTTCCGACGAGTCGGGGTTCGACCTGGCTGTGCCCTACTACTTGAACATCGCCCCCCACCGGGACGCCACCATCACGCCGCGGTTCCTGGGCGATCGCGGCCTGCTGGCAGGCGGCGAGTTCCGTTACCTCAACCCCCGCAGCCACGGACAGGTGAACCTGGAGTACCTGGACGACCGGGTCTACGGGGAGGAGCGCGGTGCGCTGTCATTCACCCACAGGGGCAATCCCTTCGAGCGCACCACGGTGGACGTCTCGGTGAACACCGTCTCCGATGCCGAGTACCTGTCGGACCTGGGCGGAACGCTGGACCTGTCCAGCACCACCCACCTGGAGAACCGCGCCGACCTGCGTTACAGGGGCGAGAACTGGAGCCTGTTGACCCGGCTGCAGGGTTACCAGACCGTCGATCCCGCCATCCCCTCGGAGTCCCGCCCCTACCAGCGCCTGCCCCAGGTGCTGTTGCGCACTGACCCGACAACGATGCCCGGGGGCCTGGAGACGGACCTGCGGGCGGAATGGGTCGCCTTCGAGCGCAGCGACACGCTCACCGGGCAGCGCCTGGACCTGATGCCCGCCGTGCGTCTGCCCATGCGCCGCGCCTACGGATTTCTGGAACCGCAGATCAAGTACCGCTACACCGGCTACCAGCTCTCCGACACCGAGCCCGGGCAAGACACCACGCCGGACCGGGCCGTGCCCATCGTGAGTCTGGACAGCGGGCTGTTCTTCGATCGCCCCATGGGGGGCGAACGCATGCAGACCCTGGAGCCGCGCCTGTACTACCTCTACGTGCCGCACCGGGACCAGGATGAACTGCCGCTGTTCGATACCGGCCGCGTGGACTTCAGCTTCGACCAGCTGTTTCGCGACACCCGCTTCACCGGGGCCGACCGGGTCGGTGACGCCAACCAGCTGACCCTGGCACTCACCAGCCGGGTGATCAATATGCAGAGCGGCGAGGAACGCTTCAGGGTCAGCGGCGGGCAGATTCTGTATTTCGACGACCGCCGGGTCACCCTCGCCCCGGGCGCCGACCCCGACACCCGGGGCAGCTCCAGCCTGGTGGCGGAGGCTGCGCTGCGCATGGCGCGCCACTGGTACACCAGCACGGCCGTGCAATGGGACCCCCACCGGGAACAAACGGAACTGGCCACGGCCCAATTGCAGTACCGCGGCCCGGGGCGTCGCATTGCCAACCTGGGCTATCGCCTGCGCGAGGACCCCCTGCGTCCGGACCGGGATCTGGAGCAGGTGGACGTCTCCGCCGCCTGGCCCCTGTCGACCCGCTGGGACGCCGTCGGACGCTACAACTACAGCCTGCGTGACAACCGGGATGTGGAAATCCTGGCGGGGCTGGAGTACGAAAGCTGCTGCTGGCGCGCCCGGGTGGTGGCGCGCCGATATCTGACGACGAGCGAGGATCGCGAGTACAATAACGCCATCCATTTCCAGCTGATCCTCAAGGGCCTGGCGGGCCTCGGCACCAACCTGGGGGATCTGCTGGGCGAAAGCATTCGAGGTTTCGAGAGCCATGACTGAACTCCGTACGCTCCTCACCGGCCTGCTCCTGGGGCTTGCCCTGTGGCCCCTGGTGGGGGCTGCGCAAACCGTCGACGATATGGTGCTCGATCGCATCGTCGCCGTGGTGGAGAACGACGTGATCATGCGCAGCGAACTGGATTACCGGCTGGACCAGGTGCACCAGCAGATCCGCGCCCGCGGCAACCAGCCGCCCCCGGACGACGTACTGGTCCCGCAGGTCATGGAACGGCTGGTGATCGAGCGCCTTCAGCTGCAGCGTGCATCCGAAATGGGGATCCGTATTGACGACATCACGCTCAACGAGGCGATGGAGAACATCGCCCGCGAGAACCGCATGAACCTGCCCCAGTTCCGCGAGGCCCTGGTGAGGGAAGGCATCGACTTCCAGCGTTTTCGCGAGCAGATCCGCGACGAGATGACCATCAGCCAGTTGCGCCGCCGCGTGGTGGACAACCGCATCCAGATCAGCGAGCAGGAGATCGACGACCTGATCGCCAGTGAGACCGGCGCCATCGACCGGGACGTGGAATACCGCATCAGCCACATCCTGATTCCGCTGGCCGAGGGCGCCACACCCCCCGAGATCCAGGCGGCCCGCGAGCGGGCCGAGGCCGTGCGCAAGCAGGCGCTGGCCGAGGGTCAGGATTTCTCCGAACTGGCGCTGAGTGAATCCGGGGGCCAGCAGGCGCTGGAAGGCGGCGACCTGGGCTGGCGATCCGCCGCCCAGGTGCCCACCGTGTTCGCCCGCAGCGTGGTGCTCATGCGTGAAGGCGACGTGAGCGAGGTCATCCGGTCGCCGTCCGGCTTCCACATCGTCAAGCTCGAGGGCCGCCGTGGCGGCGAGCGGGCGCAGATCACCCAGACCCATGCACGGCACATCCTCGTGTCGCCCACGGCGGTGCTCAGTGACGAACGCGCCCGGGAACGCCTGGAGTCGCTGCGCCAGCGCATCCGCATGGGCGACGAGTTCGAGGATCTTGCCCGGGCGCACTCGGACGACCGGGGCAGCGCCATGCGTGGCGGCGATCTCGGGTGGGTTGACCCCGGCGACCTGGTACCCGCCTTCGAAGAGGTGATGGACAGGCTGCCTCCCGGGGAGGTGAGTGAGCCCTTCCGCACACAGTTCGGCTGGCACATCGTCGAGGTCCTGGACCGACGCCAGTACGACAGCTCCCGCCAGCTCATGCGTGCCCAGGCGCGCGAGATCATCCGCGACCGCAAGCGCGAGGACGAGACCGAGCTGTGGCTGCGCCGCCTGCGCGACGAGTCCTACGTGGAGATGCGCCTGGAGACCCGGATCAGCGGCCTGTAACAGGCACGGGCTCTGGTGGCGTTGGTCATCCGGTCTATTAGCCACAGAGGGCACAGAGGTCACAGAGAAAAAAGAGTTTCTCTCGCAAAGAGCGCAAAGGACGCAAAGAAAACCGAACGATTCACACGGCGCCCCGTGGGCGCCGCCGGACCGTCATCCGATCGATGTCGGCGGGCGCAGCCCGCCCTGTGGAATTTCTTGGCGTGCTTGGCGCTCTTTGCGAGAGAAAGATCCTTTCTCTGTGACCTCTGTGACCTCTGTGGCTAAAGAACACCAAAACCCCGGACCAGTGATCCCCATCCTGAAATCCTGAACTTCATGCCATGACCGCCACGTTTCGCATCGCCATCACGCCCGGTGAGCCGGCCGGTATCGGCCCTGACCTGGTGATCATGGCCGCGCAGACGGCGGGCGAGGCGCAACGGGTGGTGATTTCGGATCCGGAGTTGCTGACCTCGCGGGCGAGGATGCTCGGCCTGGACCTGTCGATCCGGGAATTCGATCCGGGCCTGCCGCCGCTGCCCGATCCGCCGGGTGTGCTGTCGGTCCTGCCCTGCCCGTTGCGCGCGCCGGTGCGTGCGGGTCACCTGGAGCCCACCAATGCGCGGCACGTGTTGTCCATGCTGGAACAGGCCGTGGACGGCTGCCTGGACGGGCGGTTCGCGGCCATGGTCACCGGGCCGGTGCACAAGGGGGTCATCAACGACGCGGGCATACCGTTCACCGGACACACGGAGTTCCTGGCGGCACGCTCCGGGGCCGAACTGCCCGTCATGCTGCTGGCCGCCGGCGACCTGCGCGTGGCCCTGGCCACGACGCACCTGCCGCTGCGCGCCGTGAGCGACGCCATTACCGGGCCGCTGCTGGAGCAGACCCTGCGCATACTGGACGCGGACCTGCGCCGGCGCTTCGGCATTCAGGCGCCCCGGATACTGGTCTGCGGTCTGAATCCGCACGCCGGAGAGGGCGGACATCTGGGCCGGGAGGAGATCGAGATCATCACCCCCGCCCTGGACCGCCTGCGTGCACAGGGACTTCGCCTTGAAGGCCCGCTGCCCGCCGATACCCTGTTCACACCCCGGCACCTGGAACACGCGGACGCCGTGCTGGCCATGTACCATGATCAGGGACTGCCCGTGCTCAAGCACGCCGGCTTCGGCCGAGCGGTCAACATCACGCTGGGTCTGCCGCTGATCCGGACCTCGGTGGATCACGGTACGGCCCTGGATCTGGCGGGCACGGGACGGGCCGAGGCGGGCAGCCTCGCGCAGGCCGAGGCGCTGGCCGTTGCACTGGCAGCCGCGCAGCACTGAGCACCTGCCCCGGGACACCTCGACTCACCCATTGTTCGACAACAACCAAGGAGAAGAACATGACAGCCACGCCTTTGCGTCTGACCGCCATTCTGGCCGGCAGCCTTGCCCTGGGGGCGTGCACGTTCGTGCCCGTCACCTCGGAGGGCGAGCAGGTGCGCGTCGCCACCAGCGCCGATGTCCAGGGCTGCGAGCGCCTGGGCCACACCACGGTGACCATCCGCGAGCGCATCGGCGTCGTGCGCCGCCCGCCGGAGAAACTTGCCGAGGAGGCTGAAGCCACCGCGCGCAACGCTGCGGCCACCGACTGGAACGCCAACGTCATTGTGCCCCGCGGCCCGCTACAGGACGGACGCCAGGTCTACGACGTCTATCGCTGCTGAGAAGCGCCGTCCGCGTGCACGCACACCGGCCCCGCAAGCGCTTCGGGCAGCATTTCCTCCACGATGCCGCCGTCATCGCGAAGATGGTGTCGGCCATCGCGCCCCGGGCACAGGACACGCTGGTGGAGATCGGCCCGGGCCTCGGCGCCCTCACCCTGCCCCTGCTGGCCCGGGTCGGGCGGCTGCACGTGGTGGAACTGGATCGCGACGTCATCCCGCGACTGCAGGAACGCTGCCGCGAGGCGGGCGAACTGATTGTTCATTCCGCCGACGCCCTGCGCTTCGACTTCGCGGCGCTGGCGCCGCCGCGGGGCCGGCTGCGCGTGGTGGGCAACCTGCCCTACAACATCTCCACACCCCTGATCTTTCACCTGCTCGAGGCAAGTCACGCGATCGCGGACATGCATTTCCTGCTGCAGAAGGAGGTGGTCGACCGGCTGGTCGCCGCTCCGGGCAGCGGTGAGTACGGCAGGCTCAGCGTGATGGTCCAGTATCGCTGCCGCACCGAGGCACTGTTTCGAGTCGGCCCCGGTGCCTTCAACCCGCCGCCGAAGGTGGATTCCGCCTACGTGCGGCTGGTGCCCCTGGACACCCCGCCTCACCCGGCACGCGACGAGACACTGTTCGCCGCCCTGGTCAACCAGGCCTTCACGCAGCGGCGCAAGACCCTGCGCAATGCCGTGCGCCACCTGGCCGACGCAGACACGATCCGGGCCGCCGGCATCAACCCCGGCGCCCGAGCCGAAACACTGGGCGTGAAGCAGTTCGCTGATCTTGCCAACCTCATCGCTGAGAGACACGCCTGACGCGGGTGGGTCCCGGGGTGCGGCGTGTGAGAAAGCGAACCGCGAAGGCCGCGAAGGTATGCGCGAAGGACACGAAGGTTTTTCCATCAAGAGCAGTTCCTTCGCGTACTTCGCGCATACCTTCGCGCACCTTCGCGGTTCGCTTTTGCGGCAGTCGTCCGATCACAAGAGAAAGGCTCGGGCGTTATACTGACCATACCCACCCCAACCGGGGGACTTCACATGAGTAACGACAACCGGATCAGGGCCCGGGAACGCCGGCTGGAGACCCCGTGAACCTGCTGGCCGCTGATGTGGGTGGAACGAAGACGCTGTTCATGCTGGCCACGCATGGGCCCGGGGGGTTTTCGTTCGGTGAACCGCTGCGCTTCGACAGTGGCACCTACCCGGACTTCGAGACCATGGCCGGCGCCTTTCTGGACCAATCCGGAGTGGCCGCCGGTCAATTGCGCGCCGCCTGCCTGGCTGTCGCCGGACCGGTGGAGCAGCTGGCGGATGGGCAACGGCGCGCACGGCTTACCAACCTGCCCTGGACGCTGGACTCGGAACGGCTTTCCCGCCGTCTCGGGATTCCGGCGGTCGCGCTGATCAATGATTTCGAGGGGATCGCCCACAGTCTGCCCGTCCTGGCACCCGCCGCGCTGGCGACGCTTCAGGCGGGAGTACCCGACTCCGGGGCCCCCGTCCTGCTTGTGGGCGCGGGTACCGGCTTCGGGGTATGCACGATCTGCCCGAGGGACGGGGCGGTATTGCCGGGCGAAGGCGGTCACGCAGGATTCGCGCCCAGCGACCCGCAACAGGCTCGGCTCTGGCAATTCGTTGCCGGGGAGACGGGGCGCTGTACCCGCGAGCACCTGCTCAGCGGCAGCGGCATCGGTCGCATCGCGGCATTCCTGCAGGCCGAGGGACAGACGCCGGGCGAGGCCCTGGCCGGGGCCATGCAGCGGGAGGATCCGGCGGCCGCGCTGACACGCTTCGCGCTCAATGGCGAGGATCCGTTCGCGCGACAGACCCTGACCCTGTTCGTGCGCATCTATGGCGCCCAGACCGGCGACCTGGCGCTGGCCACACTGCCCGCCGGGGGCGTGTACGTGGCGGGCGGCATCGCCCCGCGTATCCTGCCGCTGATGCAGAACGGCGACTTCCTGACCGCCTTCATGCACAAGCCGCCCATGACACAGTTGATGCGGCGCTTTCCCGTGCATGTCATCACCGACACCCACGCCGGCCTGCTGGGCGCCGCGCGCCACGCCGCGAGACAAGCCGGAGAGGCAGGTGCACCTTGAATCTTGAATCTTGAATCTTGAATCTTAAACCTCGATTTTCCCTGTGCCCATTTTCCTCCGCCCTCCCGTTGCGGCAAGATAGTTGCCTCACCCCGGAAGGCCTCCCCGACCGACATGACCGACAACACACACAGCCACAGTGAAGACCACGACATCCGCGTAGACGTGGAAACCGCCTACGTGCCGGAGCAGTCCGATCCGGATCAGTCGCGATACGTGTTCGCATACACCGTCACCATCCGGAACGAAGGCCGTGTCCCCGCGAAGCTGCTCACACGCCACTGGGTCATCAACGACTCCAACGGCAAGGTGCAGGAAGTGCGCGGCGAGGGCGTGGTGGGGGAGCAACCCCACCTCAAGCCCGGCGAGGGCTTCCAGTACACCAGCGGCACCATGATCGAAACCCCCGTGGGCACCATGCAGGGCAGCTACCAGATGCGCGGCGACGACGGCGTGGACTTCGACGCGGAGATCCCGCCGTTCATGCTGTCCATGCCACGCGTTCTCCACTGACGTGAAGTGAGAAGTGTGAATTGGGAAGTGAGAATCAGGAAGAGCGAAGACCCCTTGGTTACTCCCTCTCCCTCAGGGAGAGGGTTGGGGTGAGGGTGGTTTCCATTCGCACTTCCCAATTCCAACTTCCCACTTCAATACGCACTTCCCAATTCACACTTCGCACTTCGCACCTGGCGCTCCCACGTCGTGTCCCTTAAACACACCTACACCCTCTGGTCCCCCATCTACGATCTGTTCGTGGATCGCGCCACGCGCGGTGCGCGCAGGCGAAGCATTGCGCGTCTGGGGGACGTGGGCGGACAGACGATCCTGCTTCCCGGGATCGGCTCCGGCCTCGACATCCCCTTTCTGCCCGGCGGTGCGCGTTATCACGGGCTGGACCTGACGCCGGCGATGCTCGAACGGGCCCGCCGTCGCGCCGACGCCGCAGACATGGAGATCGAACTGCGGGTCGGGGACGCCATGGACCTGCCCTACGAGGACGGGCGCTTCGACACGGTCATCCTGCACCTCATTCTGGCCGTGGTGCCACGACCACCCCATGCGCTCTCGGAATCCGTCCGCGTATTGCGCCCGGGAGGCCGCTTGCTCATCCTCGACAAGTTCCTGCGTCCCGGGCAACGCGCACCCCTGCGGCGCATGATCAACCCGCTCATCAGCCGCCTGGCCACACGCACGGACGTGGTGTTCGAGGACCTGCTCGCCCGGCACCCCGACCTGCGCGTCATCGAGGACAGCCCCGCACTGGCCGGCGGGTGGTTCAGGCACATCGTGCTGCGCAAGGATGAAGGATGAAGGCTGAAGGCTGAAGGCTGAAGGCTGAAGGCTGAAGGCTGAAGGCAAGAGGATGATTCAATGCCGATGCCGGATCTCGCGGGTAGACACGACTTGCTGATGCCGTTCATCCTTCATCCTTCATCCTTCATCCTTCATCCTTGAATCTCATGCCTGTTTACGCCGTTGGAGACCTGCAGGGCTGCCTCGATCCGCTCAAGCGGTTGATGGAGCGGGTGCGTTTCGATCCCGCCGCGGACCGGTTGTGGTTGGTCGGAGACCTGGTCAACCGGGGTCTGCAGTCACTGGAGACACTGCGTTTCGTTCGCGATCTCGGGGATGTTGCCATCACGGTGCTGGGCAATCATGACCTGCATCTGCTGGCGATCCACAACGGCGTGCACAAGGTGCGGCGCCGGGACACGGTGGAACCGATCCTGAACGCACCGGACCGCGATGCACTCATGGACTGGCTGCGTCACCGGCCCCTGATGCATCACGATCCGCAACTGCACTGGACCATGGTACACGCAGGGCTGCCGCCGCAGTGGGATCTCGAGACCGCGCGCGGCTGTGCCTCGGAAGTGGAGGCCGTGCTGCGCGGCGAGGAACACCGGCTGTTTCTGGAACGCATGTACGGCGATGAACCGGACCTCTGGTCGCCGGCCCTGGAAGGCTGGGAGCGCCTGCGCTTCATCACCAACTGCTTCACGCGCCTGCGCTACTGCACCGCCGACGGCCACGTGGACATGGAGTACAAAGGGGCACCCGGGGGCCAACTGCCGCACCTGATGCCCTGGTACGCGGTGCCCGGACGCAAGAGCGCCGGCCAACGCATCGTGTTCGGCCACTGGTCGACGCTGGGGCTCTACGAGGGCGATGATGTGCTGGCCCTGGATACCGGCTGCGTGTGGGGTCAGACGTTGACCCTGGCGCGGCTGGACGCGGAGGATCCTGAAACGGTTCAGGTTCGGTGTGATTGAAAGCGGCCGGTTTCATGCCCGCTCCGCGGATCGTTCGTCGCCCACCACCACCGCACGCACCGCCGCTCGAGCATCGTCGGCCAGACCTCGGCGATCCCGCCCTTCCACACCAATGATCGGAAGAAAAGTCACCTCTACCTCAAGGCGCGGTTCGGCCAGCACACGCAAGGCATGATGCAAGAGCACCGCGTTGTCGATGAACGGCGCGGGACTGGGCCGTCCATCGGGAGTAGGCAGGTAGCGGATGGCAACGGGCTGCACGGGACAACCCACTTCCTGGGCAGCAGCCAGCAGACGCGGATGAAAGCGGCGCACGTCGCTGCCGTCGCTGGTGGTGGCCTCGGCGAACACATGCACGCGGCGCCCCAGGCGCAGGTCCTGCTCTATGCGCCGAATCACCTCGGTAGTGCCGTGCGCGCCCCGCTCGATGTAGCGGGTGCCGCTCGCCGTCGCGAACCAGCCGACCACCGGCCAGCCTCGTACTTCCGCCTTGGAGAGGAAACCCATGGAGGCGATGCCGCCCAGGACCGGAATATCCAGCCAGGACACATGATTGGACAGCAGCAGCACGGCACCGGGGGCCGGCGCACCGCGCACGTGTACGCGGACACCCGCGATGCGCGCCACGCGACCAAGCCACCACCGCACCGCGCGCTCAAACCGCCCGACGGGCACACCGTCGCGGCGCTGTCGCCCGACGGCGAGCACAATCACGCAACCGGTCACGATATGGACCACGATGAGCAACAGTCTGAAACCGACCCGCAACCACTTCATGTCCGCACCTCTGAAATACTGAAGGAGGAAGGGGGGAAGGAAACCACCCCTCCCCGGCCCTCCCCATGAGGGGAGGGGGATCAGAGGTTACACTCCGGCTTCTTCCTTCATTCTTCAGCCTTCAGCCTTCAGCCTTCAGCCTTCAGCTGTCTGCTATCTGCTGTCTGCTGTCTGCTGTCTGCATTCAGGGAAGCGACCCCGCATACGCACCCTGTGCCACCGGGTATTCCTCGGCTTCCCACATCTTCATGCCGCCGGCGAGGCTGCGTACGTCCGAAAAGCCCAGTTGCTGCAGCGTGTCGGCTGCCATGGCGGAGCGTCCGCCGGTACCGCACACCAGCACCACCAGACGCTCGCGGGCCGAGTACAGGGCCTCGATGCGGTGCGGCGTGTTGGGATCCGAGGCCGCCTCCAGCAAACCGCGGGGCACCAGCACGCTGTCCGGAATGTGTCCCTTCTCGTACTCGTAGGGCTCGCGCACATCGACAATCACTACGTCCTGCCCGCTTTCCAGGGATTCGTGAAGGTCATCGGCGCCGATCTCCCGGATTCGCTGGCGGGCCGTCTGTACGAGATCACTCATGGTCTGGGTCATGATTTCTCCGTCAATGCTTTGATCATGCAGGTCACGACTGATGGCCCCATGCACATCACGTGCGGGGCACACCGATCAATGGCGCAGGTATTGTACGGCAGGTGGCCCGGAGGGCCGAAGGCGGAGACAACCCGGGCACAGTCATTCGCGGCGAGGGCGCCGCTCCTGCCGTGTGCCAGAAGCCCCGCCTCAGCGGAAAATCGGCGGCCGAAGCAGTAGGCCCGTGAGACATGCGGGACACGACACTACTTCGGCACCACCCGGCAGAGATAGGTCTTCAGGTTGGAATGATCCGACACGGGATCCCGCTGTCGCGAGTCGGTCAGGAAATTCACGGACTTCCAGGGATGGAAGGGCTGGCTGGCGTCCCAGCCGATAGGCACGAACACCGCGTCCTCCCGGATGCCGGGATAGATCCAGGCCCTGGCCTGTACTCCGCCCCGGACCGTTTCCACCGTGACCTCCTGTCCATCCCGGATGCCCAGTCGCTTCGCCTTGGCGGGATGGATCTGAACGTAAAGGTCCGGCCACATCTCCTGCGCCTGCCAGGCGTAATGGGTCCAGGAATGGAAGTGGGGTGCGGGCGGGCGCCCCGTAATCAGTTCCGTGTCATACCCCTGCGCCGCGAGTGCCCGGGCCGGCGCTTCGCCATCCGGTGGCGCGATCTCCACGGGCATCGTGTAGACGTGGCCCTTTGCGAAGGGATTGCGCACAGGAGAGGCGTCTATGCCGCGTGGCCTGACATACGGCAGATCCACCAGTTGCTCGGCGTCGGTGTAGAACTCCGGCAACGCCGAAAGACCCAGCATCCCGAACCGGGCGTCCAGGGCCTCCGTCCAGAACTCCAGCTTTCCACTGGGTGTGGGGAAGCGATGGTCCTCCGGGTGTCCGGTTGCCGTGGTGCCCTCCAGATGCAGCGTCTCGATCTCCGGTGCACCCTCGTCCACCAGCGGCGTGCGTACCCAGCGCCATGGCACCGAGTGCAACCGCTCCTGGGTGCAGCCGCGCATCCACACATGGTCGATGCACATCTCGTCCCAGAAGCGGCCGCTGTCCTTGTGTTCCTCCTTCAGCACATCATCGAAACCAAAGCGCTTGCCCAGTTCGATCCAGATCCAGCCGTCCGGTTTCGCCTTGCCGGGCGGTTCGACCACCTTGTCGATCCAGATCACGCGACGATCCTCGCTGGCCCGTCCGATCTCGCCCTTCTCCACGCCGGTGGCCGCGGGCAGGATGTAGTCTGCGTAGGCGCTGGTCTCGTTCCGGAACAACTCGATGTGCACCAGCAGATCCAGTGCCTCGAAGGCCTCGCGTACCCCGGCCTGGTTCGGCCAGGCCGTGAGCGGATTGTTCGCGGTGATGAGCGCCCGCATGGGATAGGGATCACCGCTGATCATGGCGTCCAGCCAGCCCGTCGGGTTTGTGGCGGCCATGGGCTTTTCCACGGCAGCCCGGCGTGCCTCCGGGGCGTTGGCGATGACCGGGGACGGCGTGCCGTAGTTGAAGTATGTGCCCCCCTTGCGCCCCATGTTGCCGGTGATGGCCGCAAGGAACAGCAGCGTGCGGTTGGTCTGGGTGCCGTTGCTGTGCTGGTTGAGGCCGCGGGCGCCGAAGATCACGCAGCCGTCCGCCGCGGCGATCTCCTCGGCCAGATCCCGGATGGCCTGTTCCTCGATGCCCGTGATCGGTGCGGCCCAGGCGGGCGAGTAACCGCGCGCCAGGATGTGATCACGCCATTCGCGCCAGCCCAGCACCCAGTCGTCGCAGAACCTCCCGTCGTGCAGGTCGGCATCCAGAATGTGATACGCGAGCGCCAGGGCCAGCGCCATGTCCGTGCCCGTGCGAATGGGCAGCCAAAGATCGGCCTTGCTGGCGGTCACCGTGAGCCGGGGGTCGACGACGATCATGCGTGCGCCGTTTTTGAGCCGCCAGTCGTTGATCATGCCGAAATGCACCGGGCGCGATTCCGCCTGGTTGTCGCCCATGTACACGTAGAGTTCCGCGCTGCCCAGATCGCCGGGCGTGTAGCTGTTGCCGCTGCCGGGGATGCCCACGGTGGCCTCGAAGGCCACGTTCTTGGACTCGGAGCAGAACGCCTCGGTGTCGGCAAAGTTGGGCGTGCCCCACATCTGCGCGAACAGCCGGATATAGCCCTTGCGCGTGAGCGTGCCCGTACGGGTGCCGGCAAAGATGCCCAGGGCCTCGGGGCCGTGCGCGGCACGGATGGCAGACAGCCGGGCGGCGATCTCGTCCAGGGCCTGGTCCCAACCGATGGGCTCGAAGCGCCCCTCGCCTCGCGCGCCCATCCGCTTCAGCGGCCGCGTCAGCCGATCCTTGCTGTTGTAGAGCTGAAGCAGAAACTGCGACTTGGGGCAGACCTTGCCCCGCCACAGCGGATCCGCCTCGTTGCCAGTCACGCGCACAACGCGGCCATCCTTCAGGTGATACTGCGTCGGGCAGCAGTTGAAGCAGATGTTGCAGCCGCCGGGCACCACCGCATCAGGCTGGCGATCGGACCGCTTCAGGCGAAACGGGAAGATCACCGACCCCGGCTCGAGCTTCGCCCTGCGCGCCGGATCGTCCACCACGGCGGGGCGGCACCGGCCCGCAAGGGAGAAACCGTCCGCCTCCGCGTGCGGTTCGGCCCGCCGCGTGCTGTTCGGCCGGTCCCGCAGCCGTTCCAGGAAGATGTTGGAGGGTCCGAGCAGAAAGGCGTCGTGATCCACCCTGCGGCGGCCCTCCCCGGCCGCCCGCTCCAGGAGATCGTCGCGGGCTCCGAACGCGATGGCCTCGGCGGGGCAGACTGTGGCACAGGCCGGTCTCAATCCTTCAGCCCGACGCTCGCTGCACAGATCGCACTTGACCGCGTGATGGTCCACGGGATCGTAGCCCATGGCGCCGTAGGGGCAGGCCACCACGCATTCACCGCAGCCGGTGCAGCGGGATTCGTCCACGGTCACGACGCCAGTCTCCGGATCCTTGCGGATAGCCTTGGGGTGGACCGGGCAGGCGCGCAGGCAGGCAGGGCGCTCACAGTGCTGGCAGGAGAGCGTCAGGAAATCCAGTCCCGGTTCGTTCTCGCGACCCAGCCACACGACCCGGTTGCGGTTCTCGCCCGGCCCCAGGCCGTGCTCGGCCTTGCAGGCCGCCTCGCAACTCTTGCAGCCGATACAACGCTCCAGGTCGATCATCAATGCCAGTTGCATGATCACGTACCGCCCAGGTGCCACCAGTAGACCTCGCCGTCACCGGCCACGTAACCGGGCAGAAAAGTCACCAGCGCCGCATGGGTGAGCAGGGCGATCAGAAACGCCCAGGCAAGCAGGATATGCAGCAGGCGCCACCACGCCTGCACGGGCGGAACCGAGGCCCGCTGCCCGGTGAGTCTTGCCTCCTTGAGCGCCAGCCGCTGGTAGGCCAGAGACAAGCGGGGGGCGCGGATCCAGTGATGTAGTGTCACGGAAAACAGTGCCTCCTGCGCCTGCGGATCGAGTCGTTGCAGGAGCGACGCCTTCTGCCGGATGATGTCCCGGATCTCCTCCTTCAGGTGGGCCGGAACAGGCCGGAAGGCCGCCGACTTGCTGCCGAAGGTGGCCGCCATGGGTGCGGACAGACGCACCCGCCCGATGAAACCCGTCACGACCAGCAGGACCAGACAGAACACGATGAACAGGGGCGGCCCCCGGAAGCCGGCGAAAGCATGGATGGCCACGAGGAAAATGCCTGCCGTACTTGCGATCACGTGAATCACGTACAGTCGGTTCGGCACCGCACTGAGACCGGTGCGCTTGCCCAGCCAGAAGGCGAATGGCGACAAGAGCATGAGGGAGCCAACGATCGCCGCCGACTGCAACATCGGCGACCCGGGTCGATGCCAGGCCTCCGGCAGGAACGGTTTGAGCAGCAGATAGGCCACCAGCCCTATGCACAGTCCGGCCACCAGCCGGATCAAGACGCGATCCGACAGGTCGGGCCGCTCGGGAGCGAGTTGATGACTGTCGCCTGCACTTGCCGGCAATGCGGTTTCCTTCAGGGGCATTCGCAAACGAACCTCCGGGCGAGCCCCTCGAGTCTACATTGTAGGCTTACGCGTCACCAACGTTCGGGTCTGATGGTTGAATTCGCCCTCGGTGGCCTCGCAGGGCGTCACAGCACTGTGTTCTCGCGAAGACGCGAAGCCCGCCAAGAACCCCAAAAGGATCTTTTTCCAGAAGACGTTTTACTTTGCGTACTTCGCGCCTTTGCGAGAGAAAACTGCGTTTGTCCTTACTTCGTGTGCTTCGTGGTTAGACAGCTTTCCGTGTAAAGAAAACGGGGCAGCACAAGGCTGCCCCGTCCTTGGACCCGGGAACCGGAAGCGTGCGACGCCCCGGGTCCCGGTCTGCGGCCTGTCTTACGGCAGGGCCGGGAAGGCAAACTCCGGCATGTCGCCCGTCAGTGCGTGCATGAAGGCCACCATGTCGGCCACCTCGTCGTCCGGCAGGTCCAGATTGAGCATCTCGCGGCCCATCACCCGGATTGCCTCGTCCAGCGTGGCCACCTGCCCGTTGTTGAAGTAGGGATAGGTCACTGCCACGTTGCGCAGGGTCGGGGTGCGGAATGCATGACGGTCATGTTCCTCGCCGGTCACCAGGTAGCGGCCGAGGTCCGTGGAACCCGGAACCTGGATGCGGTGGAACTGGCTGTCGCTGAGCGCCGGTCCACGGTGGCAGGCGACGCAGCCCCGGTCCACGAAGGCACGCATGCCGCGTTTTTGCTTGTCGGTCAGCGCCTGCTCGTCACCGGCCAGGTAGCGATCCAGCGGTGAGTTGGGGGTCAGCAGCGTGCGCTGGAAGGATGCCAGGGCCTTGGCCACGTTATCGGCCTTGATGGGGTCGTCACCGCCAAACACCTCGGCGAACATCTCCTGGTACACATCGAATTCCTTCAGACGCTGCACGGCCTCGTCCAGGGGCATGGCCATCTCGATATCCGCTTCGATGGGCCCCAGGGCCTGCTCTTCCAGGGTGGCGGCACGACCGTCCCAGAACTGCGCCTCCAGCAGCGCGGCATTGAGCACCGTGGGGGTCTTGCGCTCGCCCACCTGTCCCATATGACCCACCGCCAGCGGGATACGATCGGCAAAACCCAGTGCCGGATTGTGGCAGGTGGCACAGCTGATGATGCCGCTCGCCGAGATGCGCGGCTCGAAGAACAGCATCTTGCCCAGCTCGATCTTTACCGGGGTCTGCGTATTGTCCGCCGGGATCGGGGCGATGGAGGGAATCGGCTCGAACATCTCCTTGTAACGTGCCATATCATGGCTATCCGCCACGGCAGCGTTGCCAAAGGACAGGCCCAGTGCGAGGCCGGCTGCCAGTGTCAGGGATTGCTTGAGTTTCATGGGAGACTCCTGCGGGTTGATGGAAAAACATGGTTTGAAATCTGGACTTAGACTAGCTCCAGATTGCGGTCACCCACTTGATCGAGATCAACCCAATTCCCTAAAACGCATACGGATTAATCCGCCCATTTTCCTCAGGAATCGCCCATGCTGCCTCCCGCCGACACCTTCACCCTGCCCATGTACTTCGACCTCGGCGCCGTGTTCGTCTTTGCGCTGTCCGGGGTCGTTGTCGCCATTCGCAAGGGCTACGACATCGTGGGCATGTTCTTCCTGGCGCTGGCCACCGGGGCCGGCGGGGGGCTCATACGCGACGGGCTGTTCCTGCAGCAGGGCCCGCCTCTGTTCGCGACCAACCCGGAGTACCTGGGGGCGATCGCGGTGGCCACCGGAGTGGGCCTGTTGTTCGGGGATCACGCCTTTTTCAACCGGCGCGGCGTGGCCATCATCGATGCCGCCGGCATCGGCGGATTCGCGGTGGTGGGGATTGAGCTCTCGCTGGCCGCCGGACTGAGCATCCCGACAGCGCTGCTGGTGGGCGTCATCAACGGGGTCGGCGGCAGCGTGATCCGGGATGTGCTGGCCGGTGATCCGCCCCTGATCCTGAGACCGGGCCAGTTCTACGCGCTGGCCGTGCTCGGCGGCTGCGCCTGCTACATGGCCATGACCCAGTGGCTGGGCCTGGCCGTTGCGCTCGCCGGCTGGCTCACCGTGCTGATCACCTTCGCCATCCGCATGCTCTCCATCGAGTTCAACTGGAGCACCCGCCCGGTCAACCGCGAAGGCTGGATCCGGTTCCTCAAACGCAGGTAGGAGGAAAAGGCGTCTTACCACGAAGCACACGAAGGGCACGAAGGAAACTCGGACTGTCGGCGCTGACGCCCCTTTTGGGCCGGTCGTTGAATTTGCCTTCGGTAGCTTCGAGGGACGTAAAAAACCGGACTCTCGCAAAGCCGCGAAGCCCGCGAAGAATTCCTGAAGATCATTTTTCTTCAGAAAGATTTTTCCTTTGCGTGCTTCGCGGCTTTGCGAGAGGAATCTGTCTTTGTCTTTTCTTCGTGCCCTTCGTGTGCTTCGTGGTTAGAAATCTGGAAATCAAATCGGCCGACGGTAGCCGCCGGGCACGCCGTTGGGGCTCAGGACAAGCTGCCAGACCTGGGTCTTGCGGGCGCGGAAGGCGCCGGCGCAGGCGTGCAGGTAGTACTCCCACATGCGTTTGAAGCGTTCGTCATGCGTCTTTGACAGCTCCGGCCACGCGGCCTGGAAGTTGGCGTTCCAGGCCATGAGCGTCCTGTCGTAGTCCGCGCCGAAGTTGTGCACGTCCTCGATGACGAAGAGATCCTCCACTGCCTCCGAGATCTGGCCCAGTGAGGGCAGGTCCCCGTTGGGAAAGATATAGCGGTCGATCCACGGGTCCGGCGTACTGCCGCGGCGCAGCTTGCCGATGGTGTGCAGCAGGCACAGGCCGCCCTCCTTGAGACAACGGCGCGCCACCTCGAAAAACGCCCTGTGATTGCGGTGCCCCACGTGTTCGAACATGCCGACGCTGACCACGTGATCAAAGGCCTCTTCCACCTCGCGGTAATCCACCAGCCGGAACTCCACCGGCAGACCCTCGCAACGGGCACGTCCGTACTCCGCCTGTGCCTTGGAGATGGTGACGCCCACGCACTCTACGCCGTAGTGCTCGGCGGCGAACTGCATGAAGCTGCCCCAGCCGCAGCCGATATCCAGTACGCGCTGGCCGGGCCTGAGACCCAGCTTGCGGCAGATCATGTCCAGCTTCGCTTCCTGCGCCTCGTCCAGACTGGACGCGTGCTCCCAGTAGCCGCAGGTGTAGGTCATGCGGCGATCGAGCATCTTCTCGTAGAAGGTGTTGCCCAGGTCGTAGTGAGCCTCTCCCACCTGCCAGGCACGGCGCATGTTCTGCAGGTTCAGGAAACGGTGGCGCAGGTAATGCAGAGCCAGACGCATCGAGCGGGCCACCTCCCGATCGAGATCCGCCGACAGCACGCGCGTGAAGAACTCATCCAGGCGTTCCGCACTCCAGTGCCCGTCCATATAGGCCTCGCCCAGTCCGAGGCTGCCCTGGGCCAGCACCCGCTCCGGGACACTCTCATCATGCAGGATGATGTCCCACGGGCGGTCGCCATTGACGCGCACATCCGCCCTGGACAGCAACTTGACCATGGCGGCCAGCGCGCCGCGACCGGCCTCCACGTCAACGGGCATGGCATGGCCGTGACCTGATTTCAGCTGATCCGATTGCCGGTCATTCCGAAAATCTTGCCGGGAAACGGACATACAGGCTCCTTGCCGCAGCTTTCGGCGAACACCGTGACCCCAACCAATATAGACGCTCACGACAGGATACGTGGATTGATATTGTCGAATAGGACGATAGCTTCACACTATCGGAGCGATTAACCCGGATATTGCACCAAGGATCGCGAATGATTGTGGTCTCTGGGCCTGTCTCGCGCCGTCTCTGGAAGGAGAAGCGTATCTGTAGGTCGCCCTTCAGGGCGACAGACGCGGCTGGCCAGGCATCGCCCATCGGGCTAAAGCCCGACCCACAGGCAAGCGAGACAGGCCCAGAGGCCGCAAGCATCGCGATAGGCCGGCGGCGGTGTACAAACTGTTACCGCGGCTTTGCGACCAGATGCGCTAATTTATGGCGCGATATCAGAAGGTTACACAAATCCGCCGGCCGCCTTGGTGCAATATCCGGGTTAACAGGCTGTTGAAGAAGCCTCCGGTGGATGCCAGGCAAGGCGGAAAGCGGCGAAAAAGCGCAGTGTACATGCAAGTACATGAGCATTTTGAGCCGCTTTCCAACGCAGCATGGCGCCGCCCGAGAGTTTTTCAACAGCCTGTTAAGGGCGCCTGTCCCCCCAGGCCAGCATGACCGGCGTCACCAGCAGGGTCAGCGGCGTGGCCACAAGCAGGCCGCCGGAAATGGCTGTGGCCAGCTGCACCCAGTACTGGGTCGAGGGCGCGCCGATACTGAAATCCCGGCCCGTGAAGTCCACGGTGAGCCCCAGGACCATGGGCAGTAGGCCCAGGATGGTGGTGATGCTGGTGAGCAGCACCGGGCGCAGGCGCTGGGCGCCGGTGCGCAATGCCGCCTCGACGCGATCCAGCCCCTGGCGGCGCAGCACGTTGTAGGTGTCGATCAACACGATATTGTTGTTCACCACAATGCCGGCCAGCGCGATCACTCCCACCCCGCTCATGACGATGCCGAAGGGTTCCTGTCGCAGAATGAGACCCAGCAGCACACCCGCGGTGGAGAACACGATGGCGGATAGCACCAGCACCGCCTGGTAGAGGCTGTTGAACTGGGTCACCAGGATCACGAACATCAGGAACACGGCCAGCACGAAGGCCAGTTCCAGAAAGCCGAGGGCCTCGGCCTGCTCCTCGGCCTGCCCCCGGAAACGGATTTCCACGCCCTCCGGCAGTCCGTCTTCGGCAATGGCGGCCTGCAGACGGCGCACCTGGTGGTCCACCAGAAGACCCGCGGCAGCATCGGCGGTGACCGTGAAGCTGCGCCGACCGTCCACCCGCTTGATGATCCCGGTCTTTGGCGCAGGCCGGAAGTCCACGAAGTTATTGATGGGCACCAGCCCGTAGGCGGTGGGCACCCGCAGGTTCACCAGCTGCGCCAGGTTGCGCTCGTCGAAGGGAAAGCGCACCCGGATGTCCACCTCCTCGTCGGCGTCGTCGGGCCGATAGCCGCCGAGCCGTATCCCCTGGGTGAGCATCTGCACCGCGTTGCCCAGCAGACCGATGTCGGCGCCGTAGCGCGCCGCCTCCCGGTGGTCCACCTCCACCCGCAGTTCCACGCCCGGCAGGGAACGATCATCTTCCACATCCACGAAACCGCCCAGGCGGTCCATGTGGTCACGCAACCGGGCCACTGCCTCGGAAAGCTGAGACACGTCCCGCCCCGAGACCTCCACCTGGATGGGCTTGCCCTCCCGGGGTCCGCGCTCCTGCTCCCTGAACTGCAGGATCACGCCGGGCAGATCGTCAGTCTCCGCCCGCAGGCGGGACAGGATCTCGGCGGCCGGCGGGCGCAGGCGCCAGTCGATGAGTTCCAGCTGGATCACGCCGATCACGTCCTCGGCGTAGTCCGCAATCAGCCGTTCCCGGGGCGTGCCGATGGTGCGCGCATAGACGGTCTGGATCTCCGGCACGTCCAGCAGCCGCTGCTCCACCCGGCGCACCAGGGCGTCCGCCTCCCACACGGAGAGGTCGCCCCGGGCCTGGATCTGCACCTGGGCGAAGCGCGGCTCCACGTGGGGGAAGAAGTCCACGCCGCGGCCGAACTGGCCGTAGACGGCATAGGCGGCCACCACCAGGATGGCCGCCACGGAGAAGGTCTGTCCCGGACGATTCACCAGAACGCGCAGAAGGCGCACGTAACGGGCGGTGAAGCCATCGATATGCTCGAAATCGCCGCGCTCCGCCGCCTGAATGCGCGCCACCTGCGCCGGCCGGCTGGCGTCCCGGGCCCCCACCAGGCTGCCCAGGGTGGGGATGAAGATCAGCGCCATGAGCAGGGACGCGGTGAGGGTCACCAGCACGGTGGCGGGCAGAAAGAACATGAACTCCCCCACCATGCCGGGCCAGAACAACATGGGAAAGAACACCGCCAGCGTGGTGAGCGTGGAGGCAATGATGGGCCAGGACATGCGCACCGCCGCGCCCCCGAACGCCTCGCGCCGGTCCATGCCCTCGGCAAGATAACGGTCCGCCTGTTCCACCACCACGATGGCGCCGTCCACCAGGATGCCCACCACCAGGATGAGCGAGAACAGCACCACGATGTTGAGCGTAAAACCCAGGAGATAGATGACCAGTATCCCCCCCAGGAACGCGCCGGGGATGGCCAGCCCCACCAGCCAGGAGGAACGCCCCCCGAGCGCAGCGACGATGGTGAGCATCACCAGCACGATGGCCAGGATGACGTTGTTCTCCAGATCCCCGAGGAGATCGGCGATGTCGTCCGCCATGTTCTGCAGGTGATCCACCCGCAGCGCCTCGGGCCAGTCGGCCCGGGCCGCCTCGATGACGGCGAGCGCGTCGTCGACGGTGTGAATGATATTGGCGCCGGCCCGCTTGCGGATTTCCAGCGATACCGCCGGCTGGCCGTTGATGCGCGCGAAACCTTCCGGATCCTTGAAGGTGCGCCTTCCGGTGGCCACATCACCGAAGGTGACCACCGTGCCGGCATCGACCATCACCGGCAGATCGAGCACATCCTCCAGGGATTCGATGACCCCCGGTACCTTGAGCGTGACGCGGCCCGCGCCCGTATCCATGGCGCCGGCCGCCACCAGGCGATTGTTGCGCTCAATGGCCTCGATGAGCTGCTGGTAGGGGATGCGGTAAGTCTCCATCACCAGGGGATCGGCCATCACCTCCAGCACGTCCTCCCGATCACCGCCGATGTTCACCTCCAGTACGCCGGGCAGGGCCTCCAGCCGGTCGCGCAGATCCCGGGCGATGCGCACCAGGGTACGTTCCGGCACCGGCCCCGAGAGCGTGGTGGTCAGCACCGGGAACATGGACAGATCCACTTCGACCACCTGCGGTTCGTCGGTACCCGGCGGCAGCTGACCACGCACCAGATCCACCTGCTCGCGCACATCGGCCAGCGCCTGGCGGTTGTCGTAACCCGGCTCAAAGTCCAGGCGGATGAGCGCGAAACCCTCGCCCGCCCGGGCCTGCAGTTCCTTGAGCCCCGCCAGGGGCAGAAGTTCGCGCTCCAGCGGACGCACCAGCAGACGCTCGCTGTCCTCGGGCGAAATACCCGAGTACGTCACCGAGACGAAGAAGATGGGGATATCGATGTCCGGCGCCGCCTCCTTGGGGATGGAGACATAGGCCATGCCGCCGGCGGTGAGGATCATCAGTAACAGGAGGAGGACCGTGCGGCTGCGGTCCAGGGCCGCCTGGATCAGTACGTTCATGACCCTGCGCCTTCCTCCACCACCCGCACGGGCTCGCCCGCGTTCACGAAACCCTGACCGATGGTGATGATGCGCGCATCGTCCGGCAGGCCCGTCACCCAGACGCCTTCGGCGTCGGCGCGCACCACGTCCACCTGGTGAAAGGCCACCCGGTCATCCGTGTCCACGGTCTTCACCCCCAGACGCCCGCGGTCGTCCAGGCTGATCAGGGCGGGCGAGATGCGCTGGGCGAGCACCTGCTCCACCGGGATGCGCACCTGCACACTCACCCCCGAGGGCAGCGTACGGTCCTCGTTGGGCACGGTGATTTCCACCCGGAAGGTGCGTGTGGTGGTGTCCGCCCGGGCGGAGATGTAGCGCACGGTGCCGGTGTGCTCGCTGCCGTCCACGAAACTCACATGGGCCGGGCCGTCCACGCGCACCCGGTGCACATTGTGCTGGGGCACCTGCACCACGGCGCGCAGCGGATGGTTCTCCAGCACCTCGGACACCGGGTCACCCCGGGCGACGAAATCCCCCACCTCCGCGAATCGGTGATTGACCACACCGGTGATGGGCGCACGGACATTCGTGTTGGCGATATCCAGACGCACCGCCTCCAGTTCCGCCCGGGCCGCCTCCAGCTCGGCCAGCGCCGTCTCGACGCGAAGCTGCGCCTGAAAGCCCTCCCGGGCCAGTTGTTGTGCCGCCCGGTAATCGGTCTCGCGCCCGGCGACCGCCGCCTCGGCCCGGCGCAAACGCGCCTCGCGATCGTCCATGCTGACGCGCGCAATCACCTCTCCCACGCTTACCCGCTGACCCAGCTCCACGGGCAACGCTGCAATGCGTCCGGCCGTCTCCGCACGCACCGTCACCCGCTGGTCCGCCTGCACCTCACCCTGGAGCGTCAGCACGCGTTCCACCGGCTGCGCTGCGCTGCGCATCACCGCCACGGTCATGGGCTGTGCCTCGGCACGCTCGTTGATCCTGGGCGGCTCGCGGGTGAGCACGCCGCTCAGGATCCACAGGCCCAGCAGCAGCGCGACACCGGCGATGATCAGGGCCGAACGGTTGCGGGATATGAAGGACATACGTGAGAGTCTAGCCGCTGGTGTTGACGGGGGTATTGATGCGCCTCAGCCATGCAGGGCGGACAAGCGAAGCGCATCCGCCAGCCCCTTCCGATGATGTGCCGGCTGCTGAATAGAGACAGGATTCTTAGCCACAGAGGACACAGAGGTCACAGAGGTCACAGAGAAAAAAGACGAACCGTAGGTTGGAGTGATGAACGAACCCCGACGGGACGATCCCTGGCACCGTCTGACGTGGACGGGGTTAATGATGCGCCTTACGAGCCTCCAGCCTAGGATGAGCCGAAAGCGGCCGAACGGAGACAGGATTCTTAGCCACAGAGGGCACAAAGGTCACAGAGGGAAAAAGACGAACCGTAGGTTGGGGTGAGGAACGAACCCCAACGGGTCGATCCCTGGCACCGTCATGTTGGACTTCGCTGCGCTCAGTCCAACCTACAAGAACTGCGACCTCTGTGCCCTCTGTGGCAAGCAGCCTTTATCCCAACTGTTCCAGCAACGCATCCGGATCCGTCACCGGCGCACTGCAGGTGGTGCCGGTGCACACGTAGGCCACCGCCTCGCCCTTGGGCGCCTTGGCGGCCAGGGCCTCGGGGAGATCCGGTGCGTCGGCCGGGATCGCAAACACAAGCCGCCGCGGGGCGTAGTCTACCGACAGCCGCTCATGCCAGGACGTGATCGCCGGCGGATCGCCCCGCAGGATGACGAGCTTCGGCAGATAAAGCTGCTCCTCGAAGGCGGTGATCAGGCTGGTGTGCGCCATCGGCGCCTGATCCATGAGCCCGGCGGCCAGGCGCACCGTGCGCTCGGCGGCCTCCAGGTAGCGGGGCTCGCCCAGCAGGTGGCCAAGCCGCCCGAGGGCCAACGCGGCCACGCCGTTGCCCGAGGGCATGGACTCGTCGGCAAAGGTCTTGGGGCGCTGAATAAGGGATTCGTGGTCGTCGGCCGTGAAATAGAACCCGCCCTCCTCGTGGTCCTCGAAGTGTGCCAACAGGATCTCCGCGATCTCCCTGGCAAAGGTGAGGTCTGCACTGCGCCAACGCACCTGCAGAAGTTCAAGGATGGCGTCCAGCAGGTAGGCATGATCGTCCAGGTAGGCGGGCAGGCGAGCCGTGCCGTTCTTGTACGCGGCCAGCAGGCGCCCGTCGCGCCACAGGTGCTGCCGGATGAAATCCAGCGCCCGGGTCGCCGCCGCGGCCCAGTCGGGCCCACCCAGGTGCCGTGCCGCCACGGCAAGCCCGCGGATCATGAGCGCGTTCCAGCTGGTCAGAATCTTGTCGTCCAGCCCCGGCGGAACGCGCTTGCCGCGCACCGCCAGGAGCGGCTCACGCGCGGCCTCAAGCATCGCCTCCACGGTGGCAGGGTCAGTCTGCGTCTCACCGGCCAGTTCATCGGGGGTCACGAAGGTGTGCAGATGCCACTTGCCCTCGAAGTTGGGCGGGCGGTCCAGGCCGTAGACGCGGGCGAACACCGGATAGAGTTCGGGCGCCAGCAGGTCGCGCACTTCCTGGGCATCCCAGACGTAGTAACGCCCCTCCTCGCCCTCGGAGTCGGCATCCAGCGCAGAGTAAAAGCCGCCCTCGTCCGATTGCATGGTCTCCACTGCCCAGTGCGCCGTGCGTTCGGCCACCCGCGCGAAATACGCATCGCCGGTGGCGGCGTATGCCTGTGCGTAGAGGGCCAGCAGCGGCCCGTTGTCGTAGAGCATCTTCTCGAAGTGGGGGATCATCCACTGGCCGTCCACCGAGTAACGGCAGAACCCGCCGGCCAGCTGGTCATGAAGGCCCCCGCGCGCCATCTTCTCCAGGGTGAAGCAGGCCATGTAACGGGCCTTGTCATCGTCCGTGTGTGCGTGGTGGCGCAACAGCCGCTCCAGGGTTGTCGGATGAGGGAATTTGGGGGGCGTTCCGAAGCCGCCGTCCCGCGCGTCGAACTGCTGAGCGATCTGCGCCCGCACCGTATCCAGCACGGCACTGCTCGGCGCATCCTGGCCGCGGGGCGAAAACAGTGTGGAGAGCGCGCTCTGAAGTGATTCATTCTGACGATCGATCTCGTCGCGGCGCTCGTGGTAGAAACCGGCAATGCGCTCCAGCAGGTCCCGGAACGCGGGCAGACCGTGACGCGGTGTGTCGGGGAAATAGGTCCCGCCGAAGAACGGCACCTGATCCGGGGTGAGAAACATGGTAAGCGGCCAGCCGCCGCTGCGCTGACTGAGCATGAAGTGGGCGGTCTGGTAGATCTTGTCCAGATCGGGCCGCTCCTCCCGGTCCACCTTGATGTTCACGTAAAGCCGGTTCATCACCTCGGCCGTGGCCTTGTCCTCGAAGGATTCGTGAGCCATCACGTGGCACCAATGACACGCCGAGTAGCCAATGGACAGCAGAATCGGCTTGTCCTCTGCCTTCGCCTTCTCCAGTGCCTCCGTTCCCCACGGATACCAGTCTACGGGATTGTCCGCATGCTGCAGCAGGTAGGGACTGGTCTCGTGGGCGAGGCGATTGTTTTTCTGCTCTGGCATGGGTGGTTCACCGGGCTTGGGTTTGGAGGGATTGCCGCAGAGACGCGGAGGCGCAGAGAAGAAGAAATAATGGACAGGATTAACAGGATTATTTCTGGATTGACAGGATAAAGACTTGAGCTTGAAAACCCTTAACTCTTTCGATCCTGTTCATCCTTGAAAATCCTGTTAATCCTGTCCATTGCATTCCTCTGCGCCTCCGC
Source organism: Thioalkalivibrio denitrificans (assembly GCF_002000365.1). GTDB lineage: Bacteria > Pseudomonadota > Gammaproteobacteria > Ectothiorhodospirales > Ectothiorhodospiraceae > Thioalkalivibrio_A > Thioalkalivibrio_A denitrificans. The sequence goes on from NZ_MVBK01000044.1 coordinate 68,392, forward strand.
GTCTCTGCGGCTGATGTTGCAGAAGTCGAAGAACAAACTATACGCCCGCGACCCGGCAAGGTCCTGTAACCCCAACAGCCATCGGGTATGCCCGGCGCGCTATACTGCCCACCCGCTCCACCGTACCGGAACCGCCCCATGGACAGCCTCGACTACACCCCCCTGCGCCTGAAGAAGCACGAGGAGCGGCGTCTGCTGGCCGGGCATGCCTGGGTGTTCAGCAACGAGGTGGACACCGCCGCCACGCCCATCCGGGATCTGGCGCCGGGCCAGCCGGTGCTGATCGAGGACCATCGCGGCAAGGCCATCGGCACCGGCTATGCCAACCCCCGATCGCTCATCTGTGCGCGCCTGATGAGCCGGGACAAGGCACACCCCTTCAGCGCCTCCCTGCTGGTGCATCGGCTGAAAGTGGCCCTGTCGCTGCGCGAGCGGCTGTTTCCCGAGCCCTTCTACCGTCTCGCCTACGCCGAGAGCGACGGCCTGCCCGGGCTGGTGGTGGATCGCTACGGCGACGTGCTGGCGGCGCAGGTCACCACCGCGGGCATGGAAGTCATGCAGGATGCGATCCTGGAAGCACTGTCCAAGGTGGTGCACCCGAAGGCGGTGCTCTGGCGCAACGACAGCCCGGTGCGGGAACTGGAGGGGCTGGACCTGTACGTCAGGCCCGCCCTGGGCGAGGTGCCCGAGCACGTCATCGTATCGGAGCACGGCGCCCGCTTCCACGCGCCCCTGCACTCCGGTCAGAAGACCGGCTGGTTCTTCGACCAGCGGGACAACCGGGCCTGGCTCGCCCGGATCTCCAAAGGCATGCGCGTGCTGGATCTGTTCAGCTACGTGGGTGCCTGGGGCGTGCAGGCGGCACTCAACGGCGCGGAGGCGGTGACCTGCGTGGATGCCTCCGGCGATGCCCTGGACGGCGTGGCCGCCAACGCGCAGGCCAACGGCGTGTCCGATCGGGTGAGCGGCGTGAAGGGTGATGTCTTCGAGGTGCTCAGGCAACTGCGCGAGGACCAGGCCCGCTTCGACGTGGTGATCACCGACCCGCCCGCCTTCATCAAGCGCCGCAAGGACGTCAAGGAAGGCACCGCCGCCTACCGGCGCCTGAACCAGATGGCCCTGCAGGTGATGGCGAAGGACGGCATCCTGATCGCCTGTTCGTGTTCTCAGCACATGGAGGCCGGATCGCTCGAGGCGCAGATCCACGGCGCCGCCCGCCACGTTGACCGCAATCTCCAGATCCTCGCCCGCGGCGGCCAGGCCCCGGACCACCCCGTTCACCCGGCCATGCCGGAGACCGCGTACCTGAAGGCGGTGCTGTGCCGGGCGATGCAGGGATGAGTAAGGATTCAAGATTCAAGATTCAAAGGGGTGGTTTGGGGTATTCTCTGGCCTCACCTTGAATCTTGAATCTTGAACATTCAACTTCGGTTTCCCCGTGTATCCCACGCACCCCTTCATCGACCCCATCGCCATCAGCATCGGCCCCCTCAGCATCCACTGGTACGGGCTCATGTACCTGGTGGGCTTCGCCGGGTTCTGGTGGGTTGGGCGCATCCACGCCCGCAAGCCCTGGAGCGCCGTCAAGCCCGACCAGGTGGGCGACATGCTGTTCTACGGGGTGATCGGCATCATCATCGGCGGACGCCTGGGCTACGCGCTGTTCTACAATTTCGCCGACTTCCTCTCTAACCCGCTGATGCTAATACGCATCTGGGAAGGCGGAATGAGCTTTCACGGCGGGCTGATAGGCGCCCTGGCGGCCTCCTGGCTGTACGGGCGCCGGCTCGGCGTGGGCTTCTTCCGGATCACGGACTTCATCGCACCCCTGACCTGTATCGGGCTCGGCGCCGGGCGCATCGGCAACTGGATCAACGGCGAACTGTGGGGCAAGCCCACGGATGTCCCCTGGGCCATGGTCTTCCCGGCCGCCGACATGCTGCCGCGCCACCCGTCCCAGCTTTATCAGGCGGCCCTGGAAGGTCTGGCCCTGTTCCTGATCCTGTGGCTGTTCGCCCGTCAGCCGCGCCCTGTGGGGGCCATTTCGGGCCTGTTTCTGGTGGGCTATGGCGTCTTCCGCTTCATGGTGGAGTTCGTGCGTGAGCCCGATGCGCACATCGGCTACATCGCCTTCGGCTGGCTGACCATGGGGCAGGTGCTGACGGTCCCCATGGTACTCGCCGGAGCCGCTATCATGGTCTGGGCTTATCGCCGCCCCACATAGGGCGGCCCGTGGCCGCCTTACAGGACCCTTGCCCCTTGTACCTTTACCCTTGTACCTGCCCTCATGAAACAGTACCTCGATCTCATGCGCCTGCTGCTGGAACACGGCACGGAGAAGTCTGACCGTACCGGCACAGGCACCCGCTCCCTGTTCGGTCACCAGATGCGTTTCGACCTGTCGCAGGGCTTCCCCCTGGTGACCACCAAGAAAGTGCATCTCAAGTCCATCATCCACGAACTGCTGTGGTTCCTGCGCGGCGAGACCAACATCGCCTACCTGAAGGAGCACGGCGTGCGCATCTGGGATGAGTGGGCCACCGAGGAGGGCGAACTGGGCCCTGTCTACGGCAGGCAGTGGCGCGCCTGGCCGACGCCGGACGGACGCCATGTGGACCAGATCAGCCAGGTGGTGGAGCAAATACGCACACGCCCCGATTCGCGGCGCCTGATCGTCAGCGCCTGGAACGTGGCCGACCTGCCGGACGAGGGCATCCCGCCTCAGGAGAATGCGCGCGCCGGCCGCATGGCGCTCGCCCCCTGCCACACCTTCTTCCAGTTCTACGTGGCCGAAGGCAGACTCTCCTGCCAGCTCTACCAGCGCAGCGCCGACGTGTTCCTGGGCGTGCCCTTCAACATCGCCTCCTACGCCCTGCTCACGCTCATGGTGGCCCAGGTCACGGATCTCGACCCCGGCGATTTCGTGCACACCTTCGGCGACGTGCATCTGTATTCCAATCACGTGGACCAGGCGCGGGAGCAGCTCAGCCGCGAACCCTACCCATTGCCGAAGATGCATCTGAACCCCGAGGTGAAGTCCCTATTCGACTTCAAGTTCGAGGACTTCAGGCTGGAGAACTACCAGGCCCATCCGCATATCAAGGCACCGGTAGCGATATGAAAGCAGGTACAAAGTACGAGGGCCAAGGTGCAAGGGGACCAGCCCTTTTACCCTTGTACCTTGGCCCTTGTACCTTTACACAATGAAACTCTCCCTCATCGTCGCCGTCGACCGTAACAACCTCATCGGCCGGAACAACCAGTTGCCGTGGCACCTGCCGGCGGACCTGGCGTTTTTCAAGCGCACCACCATGGGCGCGCCCATGCTCATGGGGCGCAAGACCTGGGAGTCCATTGGCCGGCCGCTTCCCGGGCGCACCAGCATCGTCATCACCCGCGATCCGGATTACCGGGCCGAAGGAGCGATCGTGGTGCATTCCATCGATGAGGCCCTGCGCGCGGCGGGGGAGGCGTCGGAGCTTTTCGTGATCGGCGGCGCGAAGCTGTACAAGGACGCCCTGCAGCGGGCCGACCGGATCTACCTCACGCGCATCGACCACGCCTTCGAGGGCGACACCTGGTTCCCGGAGATCGGACCGGAATGGAAGGAAGTGCACCGCGAGGAACACGCCCCTGACGAGAAAAACCCCTACCCCTACGCCTTCATCACCCTGGATCGGAATCGGCGGAAACCCTGATAGGCGTCTCCAACCACGAAGCTCACGAAGAACACGAAGGGAATGAAAAACATTTCTCTCGCAAAGACG
>NZ_MVBK01000044.1:72167-76915 GCF_002000365.1 Thioalkalivibrio denitrificans
CTTCGCGTCTTTGCGAGAGGTATTCCGGCGACAGCGTACACGGCCCCAAATCCTGATTCTGCAGTGTCGCTCCACCAAGCATAAGAGCACACCGCATTCGGTTTTCCTTTGTGCGATTCGCAGCCCAGCACGCCCCCGTATCTTGCTCCGAAGCCCACGAACCGGATGAATCATGACATTCGCTTGACTTCGCCCGCGTTGATGTCCGTACTGCACGAACCGAAGCGCGGCGCCCCAACTGCCTGCATCACGGCGCCCCTGGGCATCACGGTGTCGATCATCAAACCGATGACTCATTGCGTCAGTGTCATAAACACTTAAACAAAACTTAACAGGAACGCGATTTAAAGGATCTCCCCCGGTTGCTAAAAATGCGGCGGTCATCGCATTGACGCCAGCACCCATTCCGCAACCGACACACATCTGGAGATCCACAACATGAAGAAGCAGCTACTTGCCGCGGCCGTGGCCACCGCCATGGTCTACCCTGCCGCGGCCGTTTCGGGCATCGACTTCTACGGCCGTGCCCACCTCTCGGCAGACTATCTCGACAACGGGGACGACTACAGCGAGCTGAACGTCTCCAGTAACTCGAGCCGCCTCGGCGTGCGCGGTCAGCGTGCGTTCGAGTACGGCCTCACCGGCATGTTCCAGATCGAGCAGCAGATCGACTTCGACGATAGCGGCACAGAGTTCGCCACCCGCGACACGTTCGTGGGATTGCAAGGGGACTTCGGCATGGTTCGCATCGGAAAGTTCGACACGCCCTTCAAGCGGGCGCGCGGCCCCGCGAACTTCTTCGGCGACCAGGTAGGTGACATGCGCAACCTCACCCGAACGTCGGACCACGGGCGTTTCGACGAACGCTTCCGCAACAGCCTGCATTATCGGTCCCCGTCCATGAACGGATTCGTGTTCGATCTGCAGTATTCTCCCGAACGCACCAACGCCACCACCACGGAAGGCGGCGACAACAGCGGTATCAGCACCTCGCTGGGCTATCGCACCGGCCCGCTGAATGCGGTGCTTGCCTACGAGCAACAGCGCGATGGCGACAACGATCCCGATGCCTGGCGTCTCGCCGCGAGCTACCAGCTCACCTCCGCCCTGCGGGTGGGGGCGCTGTATCAGCAGACCACCAGCGCCGCGGACGACGACGGAACGGTCTGGGGTCTGGGCGGCACGCTGCGCATCAATCCGAAGACCTTCCTCAACGCCCATGTTTTCACGCTGGATTCCGATCTGAACGACAAGGACGCCACGCTCTACGCAGTGGGGCTTGAGTACCGTCTGGACAGCGCGCTGCGGTTCTACGGCAATGTCGCCATGGTGAGCAACGACGACGCCTCGGCGCTCACGCCCTGGGGCCAGGCCCGTACGGCCACGCCGGACGGCGCAGCCGGGGAAACCGCCACGGGCGTGTCCCTCGGCATGCGTTACGACTTCTGACCTTCAGGCCGGGGCGGATTGCTGCCCCGGCACTTCCGGGACACGAGTCGACAAGGGGCGCGGGATTGCGCCCCTTTTTTTTATCCACCAAGTACACGATGTGATTGAAAAGCATTTCTCTCGCGAAGCCGCGAAGCCCGCAAAGAAAAGCGAAGAGGTCTTGATCTGTTTTAATTCAGACCTGATCTTTTCTTGGCGTGCTTCGCGGCTTTGCGAGAGACCAATTTTTTGATTTCTTCGTGCTCATCGTGAGCTTCGTGGTTAATAACGCCCAGGTCACCCCGCCCGGCGAAAGCGCCGCCCGGGCACAAGATAGATGATGGCGAACAGCGCCGCCGCGGCCACCACGATCGACGGCCCCGTGGGGGTGTCCCACGTCAGCGAACCCGCCACGCCGCCCAGCACCGCCAGTGAACCGAGCCCGCCGGCCAGCAGCGCCATCTGTTCCGGCGTGGCCGCGAGGCGCCGGGCAGTCGCCGCGGGGATGATCATCAGCGCCGTGATCAGCAGGATGCCCACGACCTTCATGGCCACGGCGATCACCACCGCAATGAGCACCATGAAGCCGAGACTCACCCACATCACCGGCACGCCCTCCACACGGGCCAGGTCCTCATGCACTGTCATGGCCAGAAGCGGGCGCCACAGGAGCAGCAGCAGGACCAGGGCCGCCAGTCCGCCGACGAAGATCCAGACCAGGTCGCCCCGCGTCACGGCGAGAATGTCGCCGAACAGGTAACCCATGAGATCGATGCGCACGCCTTCCAGAAAGGCCACTGACACGATACCGAGGGAAAGGCTGCTGTGCGCGAGGATGCCGAGCAGGGTGTCGCTGGCGAGACGACGCTGTCTCTGGAGAATCACCAGCAGCACGGCAAGCGCCGTGCACAGGGCAATCACCGTCAGGTTCAGACTGATCCCCAGGAGAAAACCGAGCGCCACGCCCAGCAGCGCGGAGTGGGCCAGGGTATCGCCGAAGTAGGCCATGCGGCGCCAGACCACGAACGCCCCCAGCGGTCCTGCCACCAGGGCCACCGCGATACCTCCGGCCAGCGCTCTGAGAATGAAGTCGTCCATGTCAGGGGCAGGCACAAGGGCAAAGGTGCAAGGGTAAAGTGAAAGACAAGCAGTGCATACTCATGGTTTATCCCCTTGTACCTTTTCCCTTTCACCTTGTCCCTGATCGCTCACGACACATCCGTGCAGGTCGTGGCGGTGGTCGTGATCATGGGCATAGACGGCGAGGCCCCTGGCCTCCGACGGGTGGCCGAACAGCCGCAGATACTCGGGATGGCGGCTCACGGCCTCGGGGCGGCCGGTGCAGCAGACGTGCTGGTTCAGACACACCACCGAGTCCGCCGCCTCCATGACGAGGTGCAGCTCGTGTGAGACCAGCAGCACGCCGCAGCCGTAGCGGTCGCGGATGTTCGCAATCAGCCGGAACACCTCCGCCTGGCCGCCCACGTCCACGCCTTGGGCGGGCTCGTCCAGGACCAGCAGGTCCGGCTCGCGCAGCAGCGCCCTGGCGAGCAGTACACGTTGCATTTCGCCGCCGGAAACGGACTGGACGGGCTGTCCCATCAGGTGCGCCACGCCCGTCTCCCGCAGTACAGCCTCCTGGCGCTGCCTGCTGGCGCGACCGCCCAGGGTGAGAAACCGGCCCACGGTGATGGGCAGCACCTCGTCCACCATCACCCGCTGCGGCATGTACCCGATCCGCAGACCTGCAGCCCGGTTCACCTGCCCCTCCGTGGCCCCGATCAGCCCCAGAAGCACCCGCACCAGGCAGGTCTTGCCCGCCCCGTTGGGCCCGATCAGCGTCACGATCTGGCCCTTGCCGACACCCAGATCCACGTCATGGAGGATGCGGCGGCCGCCCAGCACCAGGCCCACCTTGTGCATTGTCACCAGGGGTATGTCGTGATCGGGCGGCAAAGGGCATCCTCAATGTTTCGGGCAGGTGGGCGCGTCACACGTCTCATGGACCCGTCCGGGCCATGCCCGGTCCGGTCCTACTGCGAACTCGACCTCGAGGCATGGACAAACGCTCTAAACGTTATATTATTACATATCCAAAATGACTATCCATGGAGAGCGAACCCCATGCCATCCCCGCGCGCCACGAGACTATCACCGCCACTGGCCCTTGTCCTGTTCGCAGGACTCGTGCTCGCGCTGGCCTCACCGGCGCAGGCACAGGAATCCCTCCGGATCGCCGTCAGCGTCAAGCCGGTTCACGACCTGGTCATGGGTGTCACACGGGGTGTGGCCGAACCGGCGCTGCTGGTTCCGGGCGGCGCCTCGCCCCACGATCACGCCATGCGGCCCTCGGACATGCGGAACCTGCAGCAGGCGCAGGTGGTGATCTGGGTGGGGCCGGAACTGGAGAACTTCCTGGTGCGTCCGATCGCCGGCTTGTCGGGAGAAGCACGCCGCATCACCCTGCTGACGGATGCCGACCTCGTGAAGCACCCCATCCGGGAGGGAGGCATCTGGGACGAACACGATCATGGGCACGGGCATGGGCATGGGCACGGGCATGGGCACGGGCATGGGCACGACCATGGCCATGAACACAGCCGCGACGATCGCCATGATCATGACCATAGCCACGGGCACCAGCATGACCATGGGCACAGTCATGATCACGGACAGGGACACGGAAACGACCATGGGCACGATCACGGCGAGGTCGATGCCCACGTCTGGCTGTCTCCGGAGAACGCCCGCCGGATCGTGCGCCACGTCGCCGGGGTCCTGGCCGAAGTGGACCCGGACAATGCATCAACCTACCGGAGCAACGCGGACGAAGTCCTGGATCGGCTCAATCGGCTGGAGGAGGACATCGACCGCCGACTCGCGAACGTGCGCGACCGGCCCTTCATCGTGTTCCACGACGCCTACCAGTACTTCGAGCGCCACTTCGGCCTGACCCCGGCCGGTTCCATCACCGTGGACCCGTCAAGGGCACCGGGCGCCAGGCGGGTACAGGAGATCCGCCAACGCGTGGTGGAATCCGACGCCCTGTGCGTATTCAGCGAGCCCCAGTTCCGCCCGGCCATCGTGACCACGGTCACCGAAGGCACCCGCGCCCGCACCGGCGTGCTCGACCCCTTGGGTGCGGACCTGCCGTCAGGCCCGGAAGGCTACGAACTGCTCATGCGCAACCTGGCGGACAGTCTGGCGGAGTGTCTCTCTTGAAGGTGGAAGGGTGAAGGTTGAAGGTTGAATGTAACCCCTGACTCCCCTCCCCTCATGGGGGGCCAGGGTGGGGTGGTTTCATTCAGCATTCAGCATTC
>NZ_MVBK01000044.1:76960-106641 GCF_002000365.1 Thioalkalivibrio denitrificans
ATTCAGCATTCAGCATTCAAGAGAAGGGTAGCTTCATTCCACCTTCATCCTTCAACCTTCATCCCTGTTCCTATCCCATCTCCAGATCGAACTGCACCGCCTCAATCCCGGCCGCGGCACAGCGTTCGTCCAGTTCGCCGCTGGGCGCTCCGCTCACGCCGACACCACCGACGATGGAGCCGGCGACGTGGATGGGCAGTCCGCCCGCGGAGAAGACGATGCCGTCCACCTTGCCCACCTGGAACGGCTTGGTAAAGCGGTCCTCCATGTCGGAGAGCGGCGCATTGAAGGACATCGCCGTATAGGCCTTCTGCTTGGAAATCTCCAGGGTCAGGTCCATGGCCAGCGTGTCGCGCAGCACCACCTGGGGATGCCCTCCCCGATCCACCACGGTCACGGCCACGTTCACGCCTTCGGCACGGCAGGCCTCCAGGGTGGCATGTGCAATGCGGTAGGCCATGTCCAGCGTCAGGCGCTTGATATCAATGGTGACGGGCGCATCGGCATGGGCGACGGTGCCCATGGTCAGGATTACGACAGCTGCCAAAAGGGAACGGACGATTCTCATGATGGAGCCTCCTCATCTTGATGGGATTGTTCTTGATTGCAGGACCCTTGCGGTCCAGGAGTGAGACCATGGACGGGACTCAAGATTCAAGATTCAAGATTCAAGATTCAAGGAAGGACGGCTTCAGGGGTGCGATCGACCCTTGAATCTTGAATCTTGAACCTCGAACCAACCTCACCCCGCCCGACCCTCGCGCGCCTCCTCCCCGACACCGGTGCCCGGGCGCCAGGCCACGTCCAGTTCACGCGCGGCCCGAACCTCGTCGAAGCGGCGGTTGGGCTGGGTATAGGGGGCCCCCTTGACCTTGTCAGGACTGGTGCGCGCCTCCTCGAGGATCTGCGCCATGGCGTCCACGAAGGCGTCCAGGGTCTCCTTGCTCTCGGTCTCCGTGGGCTCGATGAGCAGGCACTCCGGCACCAGCAGCGGGAAGTAGGTGGTGGGTGCATGGAAATCGTAGTCCAGCAGCCGCTTGGCCACGTCCATGGCGGTCACCTCCGTCTCCTTCGCGAGACGCTTGAGGGTCACGATGAACTCGTGGGTGGCGCGACGTTCGGGAAAAGCCAACTCGAAGCCCTTCTCCCTGAGCCGTGCCATCACGTAGTTGGCATTGAGCGTGGAAAAATCCGCCACGCGGGACATGCCCGCGCGGCCCAGCATGCGCATGTACACATAGGCGCGCAGCAGGACGCCCGCGTTGCCGGCGAAGGCCGAGAGCCGGCCGATGGACTGGGGCAGGTCCTTCTCGGTCAGCCAGCGGTAGCGGCCGCCGTCCTCCCGGGCCACCACGGGGATCGGCATGAAGGGACGCAGGCGCTCGCTCACGCCCACGGCCCCGGCGCCCGGCCCGCCGCCGCCGTGGGGCGTTGAGAACGTCTTGTGCAGGTTCATGTGGATCACGTCGAAACCCATGTCCCCGGGGCGCACCTTGCCCAGGATGGCGTTGAGGTTGGCGCCGTCGTAGTAGAGCAGCCCGCCCGCCTTGTGCACGCGGTCGGCGATCTCCTTAATGCGCCGCTCGAATACGCCGAGGGTCGAGGGGTTGGTGAGCATGATGCCCGCGGTGTGGGGTCCGAGCGCCTCCTCCAGCGCCGCCATGTCCACATCGCCGGAATCATCCGTGGGGATCTCCCGCACCGTGTAGCCGCACATGGTGGCCGTGGCCGGGTTGGTGCCGTGAGCCGCGTCGGGCACGAGGATCTCGGTGCGCGCCGTATCCTTTCGGGCGTCGTGGTAGGCCCGGATCATGGCCACGCCGGCAAACTCGCCCTGGGCGCCCGCCATGGGCGTGAGCGAAACCCCGCCCTTCATCCCCGTGACATCCGTGAGCATCTCCTGCAGCTCGTACATGCAAGCCAGAAACCCCTGGCTGTGCGACGCCGGCGCCAGCGGATGCCGATTCAGGAACCCGGGCAGCATCGCCAGGCTGTTGCAGGCGCGCGGATTGTACTTCATGGTGCACGACCCCAGCGGATAGAACTGGGTGTCGATGGAGAAGTTCTTCTGCGACAGCCTGGTGTAATGCCGCACCACGTCCAGCTCGGACAGTTCCGGCAACGGCACCCGCGATGAGCGCCGAAAACGCTCCGGCAGGCTGCTCACTTCAGCCGGACTCTGCGGCGCCTGGGCAGTCGCCCCGCGCCCCGGACGGGAACGCTCGAAAATCAGCATGTCACTACTCCTGCGATTCGGTTATCTGTAGTTCGTCTCTGCCGTGCAGACGCGGCGGGCATGAATGGACAGGATTTACAGGATTGGGAGGGATTAACAGGATGAGATGAATCGAATCAAACAACCCGCAAGGCTCGGGTTCTGCTCCAACGAAAATCCTGTCAATCCGGATTCATCCTGTTAATACTGTCCATTGCCTTTGCTTCCTGCCATCGGGTGAAGAACCCGTCAATCCAGCGCAGCAAACGCCGCGTCGTGGTCGGGTTCCTCGCTGAACTCCTGGACCAGCTCCGTGTGCAGGACCTTGTTGTTCTCGTCCAGCACGATGATGGACCGTGCCGTGATGCCGGCCAGCGGGCCGTCGGTGAGCAGAATCCCGTAGTCCTTGGCGAAGCTGCGGGAACGCATCATCGACAACATCTTCACCTGCTCGATCTTCTCCGCGGCACAGAACCGCGCCTGGGTGGGCGGCAGGTCCGCGGAGATCACCAGCACCACCACGTCGTCGCGTCCCTTGAGCAGTTCCTCCAGCTTCTTCGTGGAGTTGGCGCAAGTGCTGGTGTCCAGCGCGCCCACCACGGAGAGGACCTTCTTCTTGCCGGCAAAGTCCTTGAGGCCCACGTCGTTCAGGTCCTTGTCGACCAGGGAGAAATCCGGTGCCTGCGAGCCCACCGCGGGCAGATCGCCGTTGGTATGGATGGGATTACCTTGCAATTTGATCTCGGCCATGACGTTGTTCCTCGCTGTCTTGTGGTGATCATCCTGAAAGCAAAGTTCCTTGAGCCACAGAGGGCACAGAGGGCACAGAGGGCACAGAGGAAGAACAAGAAAGTCTCAAGGACCTTCTCAATACGACCTTCAGCCTGATGGGCTCCTGGTTCTCCAGCCCTTTGAACTTAACCCTCTGTGACCTCTGCGACCTCTGTGGCAAATCGCCTTTTTTGCTCAACCCGCAGCCAGCGCCGCCTTCATCACCTCTGCGTAGCGGTCCAGGTCGGCCTCGGTCTTGGTTTCCGTGGCGCAGACCAGCAGCAGGTCGTCCAGCTCCGGAAAATCCTCGCCGAGCGGATAACCGCCCAGCACACCCTGCTCCGCCATGGCGGCAAGCACCGGCCGCACGGGCCGATCGAGCCGGAAGGCGATCTCGTGAAAGGCCTCGCCGCTGAATGCGGGCACGATGCCCAGCGGCTTCAGCCGCTCGACGAGCGCGTGGGTGTTGGCATGGCAATGACCGGCCACGCGCTCCAGCCCCTCGGGCCCCAGCAGGGCCATGTGGATGGTGGCGGCGGTGACCACCAGGCCCTGGTTGGTGCAGATATTGGATGTGGCCTTGGAGCGCCGGATGTGCTGTTCACGGGCCTGCAGGGTCAGCACGAAACCGGGGCGTCCGTCGGCATCCACCGTCCGGCCCACGATGCGCCCGGGCATCTGGCGCACGTGTTCCTTGCGGCAGCACATGAAGCCGAAATACGGACCGCCGGAGGACAGGGGCGCGCCCAGCGGCTGCCCCTCACCGGCGACGATGTCGGCGCCCTTGTCGCCCCACTCACCGGGAGGGTTGAGCAGCGCGAGGCTCACCGGATTGACGACACCGATCACCTGCGCGCCCTGTGCATGGGCCCAGTCGGTCAGGGCATCCACCTCCTCCAGCACGCCGAAGAAGTTGGGCTGGGGGATCACCAGCGCGGTGATGTCCTCCCCCTCGAAGGCCTTGAGCGCGGCCGGATCGACGCGGCCGGTCTTCGCGTCGAACGGTACATCCACCAGCTCGATCCCCTGACCGCCCACAATGGCGCGAGTCACCGAACGATACACGGGGTTCACCGACAACGGCATGAGAATGCGCCGCGCCTTCGCCTTGCGATTGGCGCGCACGCTCATGAGCACCGCCTCGGCCAGCGCCGAGGCGCCGTCGTACAGCGAGGCATTGGAGACATCCATGCCGGTGAGTCCTGTCATCATGGTCTGGTACTCGTAGACCAGCTGCAGGGTGCCCTGGCTCGCCTCGGCCTGGTAAGGCGTATAGGCGCTGTAGAACTCGCCGCGCGTGGCGATCTGCCACACGGCTGCGGGGATATGGTGCTCGTAGGCGCCCGCGCCGATGAAGTTGAGCGCCACCTGGTCCCGGGCGGCGCGCTCGTGCATGAGCCGCGTCACCTCCATCTCGCTTTGCGCCTCCGGCACCTGTTTCAGGTCGCCGGAGCGCAGCGCCGAGGGGATCTCGTCGAACAGATCCTCGATCCCGTTGACGCCGATGGCCGCCAGCATGTCCTTGATATCTGTCTCTGTATGGGGAATGAAAGGCATAACCTGACCTGTCAGTGTGAAATCTTGATATAGGTACCGAAGAAAACCGCTCGCGACGCCTGATTAGTCGAATCGGTCAACCACGAAGGACACGAAGTCAAAAGCATTTCTCTCGCAAAGAGCGCCAAGCACGCCAAGAAAAGATCAAGAACTCTTTGGCTTTCCTTTGCGTGCTTGGCGCCTTTGCGAGAGACCATTTCCTGTCTTCTTCGCGTGGTTCGTGGTTCAAAACGCCGAGCCATCCCGTGCCCCCGAGGCCCCGGATTGCGCCTCGCTGCATCCGGGCTGCCCTGCTCAGCTTTCCTCGTCCACCATCGCCTGATAGGCATCGGCGTCCATCAGGCCGCCGAGGTCGCCGGCGGGCTTAAGCCGGAACAGCCAGCCCTCGCCGTAGGGGTCGGAGTTGACCAGTTCGGGGCTGTCGGCCAGTTGCTCGTTGACGGCCACCACCTCGCCGCCCACGGGGGCATAGACGTCCGAGGCGGCCTTGACGGATTCCACCACCGCACAGGCCCCGCCCGGTTCGAGCCCGGCACCCACCTCGGGCGTCTCCACGAACACCAGGTCACCCAGCAGTTCCTGGGCGTGGTCGGTAATGCCCACGGTCACGGTGCCGTCGGACTCGGTGCGCACCCACTCGTGGCTCTTGGCATATCGAAGATTGGCAGGCGTATCACTCATGTCGGACTCCAGGATTCAATGGACTGATTCGACTGTCGGGGCAAAAACAATAAAGGCCTTTCACCACGAAGCACACGAAGAGCACGAAGACGGAATCTATATAAGTACTCTTCGTGAACTTCGTGTGCTTCGTGGTTCAAATCTGGTCTCCAAAGAACATCACCCTTGCTCACAATTCCACGCATGCCTTGCCGTTGCGCACGAAGGGCGGCTTGACCAGCTTCGCCGGCTGGGGCTTGCCGCGCACGTCCACTTCCACGCGTTCGCCGGTGCCGGCCGGCACACGCGCCAGGGCGATGGATGCACCCAGCGTCGGCGAGAATCCTCCGCTGGTGGTCTCGCCCTCACCGGCCTCACCGCACAGCACGCGCATGTGGCTGCGCAGCACGCCGCGCCCTTCCAGCAACAGACCCACGAAGCGGCGCAGGTTGCCGGCCGCCTTCTGCTTCTCCAGCGCCTGTCGGCCGATGAAGTCCCGCTCGGCGGGCTCGAGGGCCACGGTCCAGCCCAGCCCCGACTCCAGCGGCGAGACCTGCTCGTCCATGTCCTGACCGTACAGGTTCATGCCCGCCTCCAGGCGCAGGGTGTCCCGGGCCCCCAGGCCCGCGGGCCTGACGCCCGCGCCCACCAGCCGATCCCAGAACGCGGGTGCCTCGCCGGCGGGCACCATGATCTCGAACCCGTCCTCGCCCGTGTAGCCGGTGCGCCCCACGAACCAGTCCCCGGCTGCCGCACCCACGAACGGCGACAGCGCATCGGCGGCGGCCGCCACCTCTCCCTCCAGCACCGAGAGCGCCTTCTCGAGCGCGTTGGGCCCCTGCACTGCCAGCATGGCGAGATCGCCGCGCTCCTGGAGCACCACCTCGAAGCCCGTGGCCTGCTCACGCATCCAGGCAAGATCCTTGTCCCGGGTGGCGGCATTGACCACCACGCGGTAGAAGTCATCGGAGAGATAATAGGTGATCAGATCGTCCACGACGCCGCCGTCGACGTTCAGCATGCAGCTGTACAGCGCCTTTCCCGGGACCTTGAGCTTCGCCACGTCATTGGCCAGCAACCGGCGCAGGTAGTCGCGGGCCCCGCTGCCCTGCACGTCCACCACGGTCATGTGCGACACGTCGAAGACGCCCGCGTCCTGGCGCACCGCGTGGTGCTCTTCCAGCTGGGATCCGTAGTGAAGGGGCATGGACCAGCCGCCGAAATCCACCATGCGGGCGCCGGCCTCCACGTGCTTGTCGTAAAGCGGGGTCTGCTTGCTCATGGCTCAAGACTCCTCAAACGAATAAGGGGTGGCCGATGCCTGTCACATCGACCACCCCTCTGTCCTGAAACCTGAGAGATTGACCGTGCTCGCCACGGTTATCCCCTTCGGTGGGCCGCTGCGACGCGGCCGCTCTCCAGAGCCGATTCTGATCACACACGGTCCGTTTGCCTGAGCGTTTCCGGGCGGAAGTTGCGCCTTCGGCGCCTCTCTCGGCGGGACCGGAGAGGGCTCTCCCGTGCAGACCGGGCATCCCGCAGGCATGCCCCGATCGGACCCGCACTATAACGCAGCACCAGCCGGATCAAAAGTGCCCGAAGAAACCGTTTACCGCGAAGAACACGAAGAATACGAAGATAATCTGTTGTTTTTCCGATGAATTCCTTCGTGTTCTTCGTGTGCTTCGTGGTGAATGAGTGTTTCAACCTGGACGCCGCACCAGCGCGCGGGTCACTGCGGCCGTGCCCTGGTGCCAGGATCCCTCGTCCAGGCGGGTCAGGGTCTCACCGATCTCCTCGATGTCGCCATCGACGAAGTCCTCGCGCAGCATCACGGCCGAGTAGAGCATCATGGGATCCCTGGGGCCGCCGCTGTCGTAGTCCATCTGCTCCGGGCTGAAGGCCTCCAGAAGGAGCAGCCCACCGGGCTTGAGGGCGTTCAGCATGGCCCGGTGTATCTGCTGGCGCACATCCGGCGGGAAATGCGCAAAGATGGAGACCACGTGATCGAACGCCCCTTGGGGCCAGTCCCATTCGGCCAGGTCCGCGCATGCGGTTTCCAGGGACACACCCCGGTCGGCGGCCAGGGCCCGGGCCTTGCTCAGCCCCACCTCCGAGACATCCACCGAGAGCACCTGCAGGCCGCGCTCCGCCAGCCAGACCCCGTTGCGGCCCTCTCCATCCGCCACTGCGAGAACCCGCTGACCCGGCCGGTAGAGCCGCGAATGGGCGACCAGAAAGGCGTTGGGCCGGTCTCCGTAGGCGAATCCGGGGCCCTGGTAGCGTTCATTCCAAAAATCGTTCATGATAGAAGTCTCGAAATCCGACAAGTCACAGCGATCCAGCAGGCAGCGGAGTGCAGCCACGGGCTGTACCATGCCGCGAGGGCGCCCCCAACCGGCAGTCACGCATATAGCAGTCACGCATATATATGTAGCGGCGCCGCAGGGCCCCTGGAAATACAACAGGAGGCGATCATGCCCATGCACAGCATCCTGCCATCATTGCTCCTGGCCATCATCCTCAGCGCCCCGGCCATGGCCCTCGCCCAACAGACCAGCCAGGGCCCGCAACCCACTGGGCCGGTGGTCCATGAGGACTTCTGTCCCGGCTGAGCCGGTTTGAAAGGATGAAGGTGGAAGGCTGAAGGATGAATAAGATCTGAACCGTGGCCCCTGCGGTGTCAGGTTCCGGTGGCATTCCTTCATCCTTCAACCTTCATCCTTCAACCTTTCAAATCCCCCAGCGCGCGACGCAGGAACCCGTGTTTGACGGGGGGGAGCCTGTCCACCAGGTTCAGTCCCAGCCCGCGAGCCATCTCCACGGGTGACAACCGGCTGCCGAACAGCGCGCTGAAACCCTCCATGGCCCGCATCATCACCCAGTTCTCACCGCGGCGCACGCGCTCGTAGGCGCGCAGGCCCCTCAACGCACCCGGATCCCCCGGGCGTTCCCCGATCGCCCGCACCAGGGCGGTCACATCCGCAAAGCCCAGGTTCGCCCCCTGCCCGGCCAGGGGATGCACGGTATGGGCGGCATCGCCCACCAGCGCCACGCGCGAGCGAACGTACTGCAGGGCCTGGCTGCCCGCCAGCGGAAACGATGCCCGCGGACCCGTGGCGGTTACCGCACCGAGCCGATACTCGAAAGCGGCGGCCAGTTCGGCACGGAAGGCATCCTCCCCCAGACCCACAAGCCGCTCGGCATCCTCCGTGTCGGTCGACCAGACAATGGAAGACCGCCCATCTGCGAGCGGCAGAAAGGCCAGCGGACCCGTGGGCAGAAAGCGCTGCCAGGCCGTAGCTTCGTTATGGCGCTCGGTGGTTACATTGGCCACCACCGCGCGCTGACCGTAACGGGTGCTGTTCACCCCGATGCCGACCAGCGTGCGCACCCGGGAACGCGCCCCGTCGGCGCCCACCACCAGCGATGCCGTGACACGGCGCCCGTCCTCCAGATCGGCATGCGCGGCATCCGGCAGGATCTCCAGGTGCGCCAGCGTGGCCGGGCAAAGACACTCGACGCCCGCCTCGTCCAGCGCGTCCCAAAGGGTGGACTGTATGACCCGATTCTCGATGATGTGGCCAAGATCCGGCTCGCCCACGTCCGCCGCTTCGAAACGGATGCGCCCCGGGCTGCGGGCATCCCAGACCTCCATGGCCTCGTAGGGACTCACTCCCCGCACCAACATCTCCGGCCAGACGTCCAGCCGCTCGAACAGGCGCTGGCTGGCACGGTTGACCGCAAAGACCCGCAGGTCCGTCTCGCCCTGCGGGTCAAAGGGCGGCGGCTGCGACTGCTCCAGCAATGCGGTGCGCAACCCCGCGCGCCCCAGGGCCAGGGCGGCGGCCGCGCCCACCACGCCACCGCCCACCACCAGCGCGTCCACGCGCGTAACCCTGCCGTGACTCACAGGGACCTCCCCCGGGCAAGGCGCGGCAGGCGACCGGCAAGCCCCATGCTCTGGCGCGCCAGGACGTGGCGCATCGGCGCGCACACGTCCAGGGCAGCCAGACCCGCGGCGCGCAGATGCGCCAGCGGCGGCCAGGAATTCGAGAACAGGCGCACCAGTCCGTCGGTATAGAGTTGCACCGTATCCAGATCGCGCCGGCGCCACTGTGAATAGGCGTCCAGCAGCCGGTTGTCGCCGGGATCGCCGTTGTCGCGGGCGGCGTCGGCCAGCAGATCCGCCAGCACCGCCACGTCGCGCAGCGCCAGGTTGAAACCCTGGCCGGCCACCGGGTGCAGGGTGTGGGAGGCGTTGCCCACGAGCACCAGCCGCGCGGCGGTGTCGCGCTCGGCGCGCTTCAGGCGCAGGGGATAGGCCGCGCGGCGGCCGGTTCGCTCCAGTCGCCCGAGCCGCCAGCCGAAGCGCGCCTGCAGCAACTGCAGGAAATCGCGATCGGAGAGCGCCAGCGTGGCGTCCACCTGTTCGGTCGGCACGGTCCAGACCAGGGCGCAGCGCCCCTCGCTCACCGGCAGCATGGCAATGGGGCCCTGATCCGTGAAGCGCTCATACGCCACACCGCCATGGTCCCGGGCAGGCGTCACGTTGGCGATCACCGCGGTCTGTCGATAATCACGCTCCCGCACTCCGATCTGCGCCATCGAACGCACGGCCGAATCGGAACCGTCGGCCGCCACCAGCAGGCCGGCGTGCAGGGTGCCGTGTTGTGCATCCCGTTCCACGTCGATCATCACCCCTTCGTGCCCCACCCGGTAGCCCTGCGCGCGAGCCGGAGTGATGAACTCGACCGGGGAATCGGCCAACGCCGACTGCCAGGCGGCGCCCAGCGCGCGGTTGGCCACCACGTAGCCCAGTGCGGGCACGCCCTCGTCCGCCGCGCTCATGCGGGTCACCCCGAAGCGGCCGCGCTCGGACACGTGGATCTCGCGGATGGGCGTGGCATGGGCGGCCAGCCCATCCCACAGGTCCAGGGCCTCCAGGATGCGCCGCGAACCGAACGACAGCGCGGTGGTGCGCTCGTCGTAGCTGGGCTGATCGGGCGCCCCGGGCGGACGCGCCTCCAGCACCGCCACGCGATAGCCGGTACGCGCCAGGGCCAGCGCCAGCGTGGCGCCTACCATGCCGCCGCCGGCGATGATGATGTGGAAGTCTTCAGTCACGGAATTTCATCGCAATGTTTAAGATCCTATTCAAGATTCAATATTCAAGATTCAAGGGATTGCCGCATTGGCACGGGGCGTCCTTTGGGCACTGGTTTTCCCCTTGAATCTTGAATCTTGAATTTTGAATCGCCGTCAGGCGCTCCCCACCAGCGACTCGATCTCATCCGGGTCCTTGGGGCAGTGTTTGGTCAGCACGTCATGGCCCTTTGAGGTGACCAGCACGTCGTCCTCGATGCGGACGCCGATGCCCTGGAAGCGCTTCGGTACACCGCGGGTGCCCGGCGCCACGTAGATGCCCGGTTCGACGGTCATGACCATGCCCGGTTCCAGCAGGCGCCACTGGTCGTCGAGCTTGTAGTCGCCCACGTCGTGCACGTCGAGTCCCAGCCAGTGACCCGTGCGGTGCATGTAAAACTGGCGATAGGCGTTGTCGCGGATCAGCTGCGGCGTGCGGCCCTTGAGCAGGCCCAGTGACACGAGGCCCCGGGTCAGCGCCTTCACGGCGGCCGCATGAGGATCATTCCAGTGATTGCCCGGCACCACCTGGGCAATGGCCGCGTGCTGGGCCTCCAGCACCACCTCGTAGAGTTCCCGCTGGGCAGCACTGAAACGCCCGTTCACCGGAAAGGTCCGCGTGATGTCGCTGGCATAGCCCTGGTACTCGCAGCCCGCATCGATGAGCAGCAGGTCACCGTCATGCAGCAGCCCGTTGTTCTCGGTGTAATGCAGGATACAGCCGTTCTCGCCGCCGCCCACGATGGAGGGGTACGCGGGCTCGGTGCCGGCGCGTCGGAACTCGTACACCAGTTCCGCCTCGATCTCGTACTCCATCATGCCGGGGCGGCAAGCCTTCATGGCCCTGATGTGCGCGCGCGTGGAGATGGCGCCCGCCTCGCGCATGAGCTTGATCTCGTGGCGCGACTTGAACAGCCGCATGTCATGCAGCAGGTATTCCAGCGAGACGAACTCGTGGGGCGGATGCACGCCGCTGCGCACCTGCTCCTTGAGCTGGTTGACCCAGCCCATGAGCTTCTTGTCGAAATCCGGATCCCGCCCCAGGGTGGTGAACACCCGTTCCCGATCCTCTAGCAGCCCCGGCAGAATCTCGTCCACATCGGAGATGGGGAAGGAATCGTCGGCCCCGAAGCGCTCCACGGCGCCCTCCTGCCCGGCGCGACGACCATGCCAGGTCTCCATCACCGGATCGCGCTCCCTGCAGAACAGCACGTACTCCCCCTGGGAGCGGCCCGGCACCAGTACCGCCACCGCACCCGGTTCCATGAAGCCGGTGAGGTAGAGAAAATCGCTGTCCTGGCGGTAGGGATACTCCACATCGTGGTTGCGGATGCGCACGGGTGCCGCCGGAATCACGGCGATCCCGCCTTCACCCATGGCGCGCATCAGGTGTCGGCGCCTGCGCGCAAACTCCTTCAGCTGCGCCGGCTGCAGGGCATCGGAGGAGAAACGGCGGGCTTTTCGCGTGGTGGCATTCATGGCACTTTGCTCACTGGAGTCGGGGCGGGGCCTTCATCGGCTGCAGTTCCTCGTTGACCAGCATCACACCCACCCTGACATACTCGACAATCTCGTTGTATGCGGATTCATTCTGCTCGTCCTGCTCCACCTCGAAACCCGTGGAGGCGATGTCCGCCAGGTCGCGCACGATCTCGGCACAATCCTCCGGCAACGGATCGCCTTCGCGCACGCCGCACACGGACAACCCATAGAGAAAGCCCTGGCACCACAGGCCGAGCGCCTCCACACGGCGCGCCAGCGCCTCGTCGTCCTCCGGCAGCAGCAGATCGAAGCCCAGGTTCGGATCGTTGAGCTGCGCGCGCGTCTCCTCAAACAGCGAACCCAGATCCTTGCGTGCCTCGGCGGCGGCGCGGTCCTCCGCTTCCGGGAGCAACTCGCGGAACCAGTCCTCCACCGGCAGCGCCGCATTGATGCTGAGCATGCCGCACAGGGTACCGTGTCCCTCGGCGGCGTCCGTGTCGGCCCCTGCCCGCGCGAACGCGGCATCCACTGCATCGAAATCCATCATGGGCGTCAAAAGGCCTCCAGGCGCGCCTCGTGGGAAAACAGTATGAGGCGGTAGAGCTGCCCACCCAACTGTATGTGCGTAAACTCGGGCGCACCCAGCCGTATCGTGCTGGCGCCGGTGGCCGACCGGCCCGCCAATCCGAAACGCTTCGCTTCGAGCAGATCCGAGAGCAGTTCATCCAGAAGCGCGCGTTCCACCGTACCGGTATTGTCGACCAGCCTGCAGACCCGTCCGCCAAGGGTCCGGCCCTCGACGATGATGGCCTGTTCACTGAGAGGCGGAACGCGTGTTTCCTCGGGAAAGGACATGGCAGGGCAGGCGCGCTGATCAGGACATGCCCATTGTAGTGTTCCGCCCGGGCAATGTCCTGTCCCGATGGGCGGTCGATGCACGAGTCCACCCTGTGTTGACGCCCCACCCGGCCGGACCTAGACTTAGCCTCATGGAACAGACACCGATGCCAGACATTGCCGAGCAGGAGCTGAAGAAGCTCGAAACGCGGGTGAACGAACTCATCCGCACCTGCGAACGGCTGAAAGAGGAGAATCGCCAACTGCGCGAGCAGCAGGCGGTGATCGCGGCCGAGCGCTCCAGCCTCGTGGAAGGCCAGGAGCAGGCACGCATCAAGGTGGAGGCCATGATCTCGCGCCTCAAGTCCATGGAGCAGGCCGTATGAGCAACCGGACTGAGCCGGTCTCGGTTCAGATTCTGGGCAAGGAATACCAGGTCGCCTGTCCGGACGACGAGCGCAGCGCGCTGCTGGCATCGGCGAGCCTCTTGGACCGGCGCATGCAGGAGATCCGCGACAGCGGGCGCATCATCGGCGGTGACCGGATCGCCGTGATGGCGGCCCTGAACATCACCCACGAAATGCTGGTGACGCGAAACCAGCGGGAATCCCTGAGCCAGACGCTGAGCTCCCGCATTCGCGCCCTGCAGGACAAGATCGATCACGCCCTGGAGAACGGGCAGCAAATGGACCTGTAAGGGGTCGCCCGCGCGGCACCCCTAGCAGCCTGTCGGACTTNNAAGTCCGACAGGCTGCTAGGATTGTCAAAGAGACTGGCGGCCGGACGGGGCCGCCCGCGCATAGCGGAACAGCCTCTCGTTACGACCCCGACGATTTTTCAGTTCGGGCGCCTCTGCGGTGTACGTGAGCGGCTGGGTAGTATCCTTGAGCCTAATTTCATACCCCGGGGACTGAGCTGTCGATGTGGTTGTGCATGTCCGCCTTCGCAGCGGAAAGCCTCAAAGCATCGCGCAGGTCCCCACTTGAACCCCCGGTTCAAGGTCGAAGGTACGCCACGGCACATGCGGAGTGCGCCCTCTTAACTTCAGGTACAAGGTACAAGGTACAAGGGTAAAGGGGATCGAATGCGCCTCCCTTTACCCTTGTACCTTGTACCTTTAACCTTCTTCCATGCCCACCCGAGACGAACTGCGCAGGCGTCTGCGTAGCGAGCGTGCTGCGCTGTCGGCCGATGAGCAGGCGCGGCGATCTGCGGAGATCGCGCGTCACGTCATTCGCTCGGCGCTGTTCAATCGTGCCACCCATGTCGCCGTCTACATCCCCTGCCGGGGCGAGGTGGATCCGCTGCCCGTGGCGGCAGCGGCTCGCGCGCGGGGCAAGCGGCTGTATCTGCCGGTACTGGATCCCGCGCATCCGCACCGCCTGTGGTTCCTGCCCTGGCATGCGCGGGAACGGCTGCAGCCCAATCGCTACGGCATCCCCGAACCCGTGGCGCCCCGGGGCCGGCGCGTGAGCCCGCGCCACCTGGACCTGGTGCTCGCTCCGCTGGTGGGTTTCGACCGTCACGGCAACCGCCTCGGCATGGGCGGCGGGTACTACGACACCACCTTCGCCTTCCTCGCCCAGCGCCGCCACTGGCAGAAACCCCGTCTGCTGGGCATGGCCTACGCATTCCAGGAAGTGGACGACCTCACCCCCGAACCCTGGGACGTGCCGCTGACCGCCATCGCCACGGAATCGGGGATTTTCCGGCCCAGGGGCGAATGAAGTAGGAAGTGGGAATGAAGTGGGAAGTGGGAATTGGGAAGTGGGAATGATAGTGGGAAGTGGGAATTGGGAAGTGCGAAGGCCCCCACCCTGGCCCTCCCCCGCAAGCGGGGGAGGGGATTGCAAGGCTTGGGATCGGGGGTTTCCCCTCTCCATCAGGGAGAGGGTAGGGTGAGGGTGGTTTTGAATTCCCACTTCCCAATTCCCACTTCCAACTTCTTATACTGTCGCCCGAGCCCACATCCGAACCTGACCCGACATGGCTTACTGGCTGATGAAGTCCGAACCCGACGTGTTCGGCATCGACGATCTCAAGCGCGTGAAAGTGGAACCCTGGGACGGCGTGCGCAATTACCAGGCCCGCAACATGATGCGTGACGAGATGAAAAAGGGTGACCAGGCCTTTTTCTACCACTCCAACTGCGAGGTGCCCGGCATCGTGGGCATCATGACCATCGCCCGGGCGGGTTATCCGGACGACACCGCCTTCGACCCCGAGGCGAAGTATTACGACCCCAAGAGTGACCCCGACAACCCCCGCTGGTACCGCGTGGATGTACGCTTCAAACGCAAGTTCCGGAAGGTGATTCCCCTGTCTGAATTGAAGACCTGCCCCGAACTGGCCGACATGCCGCTGGTGCGCAAGGGCAACCGGCTGTCCATCATGCCGGTGACGCCGGAACAGTGGCAGTTCATCATGGGCCTCACTGATAAGTGACCATCCTCTACTACTTCCACTCCTCGCCGCAGTCCCAACGCGTAAGACTGGCCCTTGCCTGCAAGGGCGTGCCGTTCGAGGACCGTCCGCTTGCCTGGGACGACGACGAGACCTTCTTCGACCTGGGCATCGCGCGCAGTGCCCCGGTGTTGCAATTGGACAACACCCCGCTCCTTACGGACTCCGCGGACATCCTGCAGCGCATCGACGAACTGTTCCCCGGAACGCCGCCGCTGGTGGAAGGTCGAATTCACGAGGCCGCCTGGCAGGCGCTGCTGGACTGGCGCAGCAGTTGCGATGCGGTGCTGGAGCGCCTGTATGCACCGGTGCGCCCCGCGTATCGGGAAATCGGCGCAGACGCCGGGCACCTGGCGGCCTACAAGGAGGAGATTCGACATCGCTTTGGCATGAGCCTGGAAGCCCTGGCCAATGACCGCTATGACGGGTTCGCCCAGTTCTCGCGCATGTCGCGGCTTGCGCAACTGGCCCGTCACCTGGCCGCAAATCGCTTTTATATGGGTGAGATCAGCATCGCGGACATGCTTCTGTGTGCCGACCTCTACCCTCTGCAACTCCATGACGGTATCACCCTGCCCGTGGATCTGATGTACTACTTCGAGCGGGTGGAGACGTGCTGCGGCGTCTCGCCCGGCGACAATCTGACCGCCTGAAACCCTCCGAGACACTGAATCTGACGCCCTCACGGACCCCCATCCCGATCAGGAGACACGCCATGACCCTGAACGAGCTGCTTCAGTACCTGCACGACCACTCGGAATTCCAGCTGCTCGACGGCACACCGCAGGAGTCACTGAGGAAGGCCGTGGAGGAAACGCACTCACACCCCGTTGCAGCAGAGATCATCCGCGCGTTGAACGGAAAGGCCGGGGATCGCGGTGGTGAAGCACGGCTTGAACGCATCGACGCCGTCAAATGTCTGGGTCCGCTGCGCCTCAAATACATGGCAGATGATGCGCCCGTGGAAGGGTTTCGCATGGTGGAGAAAACCATCACCACGATCGATGCCGCATACAACGAAGAAGCACTTCGTCATCGCGAAAGTTGAGTTTGAGGGACAGAGGTATGATTTCAGCGGATACACGGTGAAAATTTTGTTCTTTTTCTCTAGTAATTTGAAAGCAGTTGTTTATACTCAGGCTCGGGCATTTGCTTATTGTTTGGAGGGAGTGTAATGGCCATCAAGAAAGCCGCCACGAAAAAGAAAGTGAGTACCAAGTCCCGACTGAAGAAGACCAGCACCAAGAAGAAGGCAGCCACGAAGAAAAAGGCCGTCCGCAGAGCCGCCACCAAGAAGAAGGCGGTGAAGAGGAAGGTCGCCAAGAAGAAGGCCGTCAAGAAGAAGGCCGGCGCCAAGAAAAAGGCCGTGAAACGGAAGGTCGCCAAGAAGAAGGCGGTCAAGAAGAAGGCCGGTGCCAAGAAGAAAGCCGTGAAGAGGAAGGTTGCCAAGAAAAAGGCCGTCAAGAAGAAGGCCGGTGCCAAGAAAAAGGCAGTGAAGAAGGCAACCCGGAAGGCCACTTCCAAGAAGAAGGCCTCCACCAAGAAGAAGGCTGCGGCCCGGCGCCGCACCACCAAGAAGAAGGCCTGACCTTCTTCAAATGGCAGAAAGGCCCGCTTCGGCGGGCCTTTCTGCAACCTGACTCCAGCGTGCCCGTCCCGTGCGGTGCGGCACCACAGGGTTTCTTGCCCCCTCTAACCCGGTTCAGCCCAGAAACATCCGGTACACCGGGTTTTCCGTCTCTTCCCAGTAGGGATAGCCCAGTTCATCGAGAAAGCGCTGGAAGCGCTTGCGATCGCCTGCCGGCACCTGGATGCCCGCCAGCACCCGACCGTAGGCCGCACCGTGATTGCGGTAGTGGAACAGGCTGATGTTCCAGTCCTGGCCCATGCGGGTCAGGAATCTCAGCAAGGCGCCCGGACGCTCCGGGAACTCGAACCGAAACACACGTTCGTCACGCACGTCACCGCCGTGTCCGCCGACCATGTGCCGCAGGTGGGCCTTGGCCACCTCGTTGTCGGTCAGATCCACCAGCGCGTAACCCTGTCCGCGCAGGCTGTCCAGGATGGCGGCGCGCTCCTCCTCGCCGCCCGAGAGCTTGATGCCCACAAACACGTGGGCATCGCTGGAATCCGCATAGCGATAGTTGAACTCGGTGATGCCGCGCTTGCCGATGGCCCGGCAGAATGCCCGGAAGCTGCCCGGACGCTCGGGTATCGTGGCCGCCAACAGCGCTTCCCGGCGCTCACCCAGTTCCGCCCGTTCGGCCACGTAGCGCAGCCGGTCGAAGTTGATGTTGGCGCCGCTGAGCACTGCGGCGAGGGTCTTGCCCGTCGCCCCGCGCGTCTCCACGTACTTCTTCAGGCCGGCCAGCGCCAGCGCCCCGGCGGGTTCGGCCATCACGCGGGTGTCGTCGAACACGTCCTTGATGGCCGCGCAGATCTCGTCGGCACTGACCAGGATCATCTCGTCCACGTACTTGCGTGCCAGACGGTAGGTTTCGACACCCGCCTGGCGCACCGCCGCGCCGTCGGCGAAGATCCCCACCTGGTCCAGCACGATGCGCCGCTTGCGCCGGAGCGCCTCCGCCATGGAAGGTGCGTCGTCCGGCTCCACGCCGATCACCCGGATGTCGGGCCGCAGCGACTTGATGTAGGCGGCCATGCCCGCCAGCAGCCCGCCGCCGCCCACGCACACGAATACCGCGTCGATGGGGTCCGGGTGCTGGCGCAGCAGTTCCATGGCCACGGTCCCCTGCCCCGCAATCACGTAGGGATCGTCGAACGGGTGGATGAAGGTGTAGCCGTGTTTTTCCATCAGGGCTTCGGCGTGGGCGCAGGCCTCGTCGTAGGAATCCCCGTGCAGGACCGCCTTGCCCCCCAGGCTGCGCACCGCATCCACCTTGATACCCGGTGTCGTCTGGGGCATGACGATCACGGCCCGGATACCGAGCGCCCGGGCGCTGAGCGCGACCCCCTGGGCATGATTCCCCGCGGATGCGGCGATCACGCCGCGCGCCTTCTCCTCCTCGGTGAGGTGGAAGATGCGGTTGTAGGCACCGCGCAGCTTGAAGGAGAAGACCGGCTGGAGGTCCTCGCGCTTGAGCAGCACCGTGTTCTCGAGCCGCCTGGACAGGGTGGGCATGGGGTCCAGGGGTGTTTCCCGGGCCACGTCATAGACGCGGGCCGTGAGAATCTTCTCTAGATAGGGAAAGGGCATTGCAGGAAGATACAAGAGGCAAGAGACAAGATACAAGAAAGACGGGGCCTGCCTGACTTGTATCTAGTCTCTTGCCTCTTGTATCTTCGTGCGGCTCGGAATCACCCGATTCGAAGATCGGCACACCAGGAACCGAAGGGATACCCCATGAACCAGGACCAGATGAAGAAGGCCGCGGCGGAGGCCGCCATTGCATACGTGGAACCCGGCATGATCGTCGGCGTGGGCACCGGATCCACCGCCAACCACTTCATCGACCTGCTGGCGGACCTCAAGGACCGCATCGACGGCACTGTGGCCTCCTCCGAGGCCAGCGCCCAGCGCCTGCGCGGCCACGGAATCCAGGTGATGGACCTCAACACCGCGGGGCAGCTGCCCCTTTACGTGGACGGCGCCGACGAATCAAACCACCAACTGCACCTGATCAAGGGCGGTGGCGGCGCGCTCACCCGCGAGAAGATCGTCGCCGCGGCCAGTGACCGGTTCGTGTGCATTGCTGACGAAAGCAAGCTGGTGGACATGCTGGGTGCCTTCCCGCTGCCGGTGGAAGTGATCCCCATGGCCCGTGCCCTTGTTGCCCGCGAACTGATCCGCCTGGGCGGTCAACCCGTGCTGCGCGACGGCTTCACCACGGACAACGGCAATGTCATCCTGGACGTGGACAACCTGCAGATCAGCGACCCGGTCGCCATGGAGGACCACATCAACGGGATCCCCGGCGTCGTCACCGTAGGCATCTTCGCCCGCCGCCCCGCGGACGTGCTGATCCTCGGCGGCCCCGGCGGCGTGAAGACACTCCCGTAATCCCGTCATTGGTCCGTTGCTCACGGCTGTCCAGCTGACTGCTGACTGCTGACTGCTGACTGCTGACTGCAGACTGCAGACTGCAGACTGCAGACTGCAGACAACTGACCATCCATGTCTCGAATCCTCATCACCCTCGGCATTCTGCTCATCATCATCGGCCTAGCCTGGCCCTGGATCGCCAAGCTGGGCCTCGGACGCCTGCCCGGCGACATCGTCATCGAACGGGAGAACTTCCGCTTCTACTTCCCGATCACCACCATGATCCTGGTCAGCCTGGTGGTGACGGTGGTGCTGTGGCTGTTCAGAAAGTGATGAGCACACCCAGTCCGGCCGGGCAGAATCCGCCACTGACGTCGGCCTGAAGGCCGACCTACATTGCGCCCCGTAACACCCTGTAGGTCGGCCTTCAGGCCGACAGCGCCGCCCGAGAGGGCCCCGTAAACCCGTGCTCACAGCCACACCGCATCCCAATGCGCATAATCGCCCAACCGCTTCACCATCCCCGCCCGCAGCGGATTGGCCACCACATAACGCGCGACACTCGCCAGATCCTCGTCCCGCCTGAGCGCATGATCATGGAACGACTCCTGCCAAACGGGTCCCCTGCGTCCCAGAAGCTGATTGATCATATACCCGCTTCGCCCCTTGAACCGTCCCACCGCATCGGCCAGACAGTGACCGTCTCCAAGCCCGAACAACCAGTGCAGATGATCCGGCATCAGCACCCACGCCAGCGATTCCACGTCGCCTCGGTCGTGAAGGGTGCGCATCTCGCGAACCACCCGACGCGCTACGCGCAGATCGGCAAGCACAGGGTGGCGACGATGGGTTACGGTGGTAATCAGATAGACTTGGCCAGCAACAGATACGCGGCCTTTGCGCAGACATGAATAAGGCATTGCGCCATCCTCCATGATGGGTTGACGATCCTCTGCGATGGCTGTCGGGCTGAAGCCCGACCTACAACAATCCCCCATACCTTCCTGTAGGTCGGGCTTCAGCCCGACAGCCATCGCCGATCGAGGCCGCCGACGCCCCTCATCCTTCAACCTTCCTCCCTCATCCTTTACAAAAGCACCCGCTCAATCCCCCCGCTTCTGGCCCGCTCGATGAAGCGCTCCTGCCATCCCTCGCCCAGCAGCCGGTTCGCCATCTCCACGACGATGTAGTCGGTGTCGAGGCCGGTGTCTTCCCGGTAACGGGCCAAGCCCTGTTGGCAGGCGGGGCACGAGGTCAGCATCTTGACGTCGCCGTCCACGGCCTCGTCCCGGCCGGTGAACCCGCGGATGCCCGCGCGCAGTTCCTCCTCCTTGCGAAAGCGCACCTGGGTGGCGATGTCGGGGCGGCTCACGGCGAAGGTGCCGGCCTCCCCGCAGCAGCGGTCGGAGAGGCGCACTTCCTGGCCCATGAGCCGGCTGGCCACCTGGACGGGCGCGTGGGTCTTCATGGGCGTGTGGCAGGGGTCGTGATACAGGTACTGCACGCCGGGCACGCCCTTCAGGCTCAGGCCCTTCTCCATCAGGTACTCGTGGATGTCCAGCAGGCGGCAGCCCGGAAAGATCTGCCCGAACTCGTACTTGAGCAACTGATCCATGCAGGTGCCGCAGGAGACGATCACCGTGCGGATGTCCAGATAGTTGAGCGTGTTGGCCACCCGATGGAACAGCACCCGGTTCTCGGTGGTGATGGCCCTGCCCTTGTCCACGTCCCCGGCCGATGTCTGTGGATAACCGCAGCACAGGTAACCGGGCGGCAGCACCGTCTTCGCTCCGGTGTCGTACAGCATGGCGATGGTGGCCAGCCCGACCTGGCTGAACAGGCGCTCGGAACCGCAGCCCGGGAAATAGAACACGGCGTCGCCCGGCTCGTCGGCCCTGGCCGGATCCCTGACCACGGGGACCTGGCTCGGATCCTCCAGCCCCAGCATGGCCCGGGTGGTGCGCGCCGGCAGCCCCGGGGGCATGGGTTTTTTCACGAAGTGCACCACCTGCGCCGGCAGCGACGCCCGCCCCGTGGTGGAAGCCGGTCGCGCGCCGTTCAGCAGGCCCAGGCGCCGGAACAGCGCATGCCCCAGGCGCTGGCCCGCGTATCCCCATTGCACCATGACCCTGCGCATCAGCTTGATGGTGGCGGGATCCTTGATGTTCAGAAAGGCCATGGAGGCCAGCGTGGTGGGCTTGACCCGGCGCCGGCCGCGCTGCTTGAGGATGTTGCGCATGCGGATGGTCACATCGCCGAAGTCGATGTTCACCGGGCAGGGCGACTCACACTTGTGGCAGATGGTGCAGTGATCCGCCACGTCGTTCATCTCGTCGAAGTGGCGCAGCGACAGCCCCCGGCGGGTCTGCTCCTCGTACAGGAAGGCCTCCAGGATCAGTCCGGAGGCCAGGATCTTGTTGCGCGGCGAGTACAGCAGGTTGGCGCGCGGCACGTGCGTGCTGCACACGGGCTTGCACTTGCCGCAACGCAGGCAATCCTTGATGTCCTCGTTGAGCGCGCCCAGCTCGCTCTGCTCGAGGATCAGCGCCTCCTGCTGCACCAGGCGCAGGCTGGGCGTGTAGGCGTTGGCAAGCCCGGAGCCGGGCATCAGCTTGCCGCGGTTGAAGCGCCCTTCGGGGTCCACGCGCTGCTTGTAGCCGGCGAAGGCGTCCACCTGCGCCGGCTCCAGATACTGCATCTTGGTGATGCCGATGCCGTGTTCACCGGAAATCACGCCGCCCAGACGCCGCGCCAGCGCCATCACCTGGTCCACGATGCGTTCGGCCTCGTGCATCATGGCGTAGTCGTTGGAGTTGACCGGGATATTGGTGTGCACGTTGCCGTCGCCTGCGTGCATGTGCAGGGCGACGAACAGTCGGCTGGTGAGCACGCGGTCGTGAATCGCCTCCAGGCGCTTGCGCACGGGCTCCAGTTCCAGACCGTCGAAGATGTCCCACAGGGGTCTGCTGACCTCGCGGCGGTAGGAGATGCGCAGGCTGCGGCGCAGCAGCAGGTTGATGAGCCGGTCACCCGGGCGCAGGTTCTCGCGCGAACGCTCGTCCAGCAGCGCATCGTGCGCCACGGCATCCTCGTCCAGGTGGGCGAGGATCAGCTTCCAGCGGGCCTGCACACCTTCCAGGTGCTGGGTGGCGGCACGGCGCTTGCCTTCAAACCAGCGCCGGCCCTCGTCGTTCTCGATGGCCAGCAATTCGCGCAGCTCCGGGTGGTCCCCCTTCAGGCACTCCAGCATCTCCGCCACCATGCGCAGCTTGTTGGTGATGGACTGCACGATGTTGATGCGCTCGATGCCCTCGCTGTACTCGGCCAGCCGGTCCAGGGGGATCACCACGTCCTCGTTGATCTTGAAGGCGTTGGTGTGGGCGGCGATGGCCGCCGTGCGGGCACGCTCGGACCAGAATCGCTTGCGCGCCTCCGCGCTGACCGCGACGAAGCCCTCGCCATTGCGCGCGTTGGCCAGGCGCACCATCGCGGAGGCGGCCCGCCCCACGGCATCCTCGTCGTCGGAACAGACATCGGCCAGCAGCACCATCTTGGGACGTTCGCCGCGCGCGCCCTTGGGCGTGTAACGCACGGCGCGCACGTAGCGCTCGTCCAGGTGCTCCAGGCCCGAGAGCCTCACCTGCGGATCGCCGTCCAGGCGATCCTTGATCTCCACGATGGCGGGCACCGCCTCGTGCAGATCGTCACCGTAGAACTCCAGGCACACGGTCCGGATGTGCTTCGGCATGCGGTGCAGGACGAACACCGCCGAGGTGATCAGCCCGTCGCAACCCTCCTTCTGCACGCCCGGCAGGCCGCCCAGGTGCTTGTCGGTCACATCCTTGCCGAGCCCGAGCTTGCGGAACGACTGACCCGGCGCGCTGATCTCCTCGGGCGCACCCTCGGGGGTGACGCCGTCGGCGGAATAGCGGGTGATGCGAAAGCGCACCGTCTCCTGATCGTGAATCTTGCCCAGGTTGTGGCCGACGCGCTCCACCTCCAGCCATTTGGCATCCGGCGTGACCATGCGCCAGGAGGCGAGATTGTCGATGGTGGTGCCCCACAGCACCGCCTTCTTGCCGCCCGCGTTCATGGCGATGTTGCCGCCGATGGTGGAGGCGTCCTGGGACGTGGGATCCACCGCGAACACCAGGCCTTCCTCCGCGGCCCGTTCCGAGACGCGCCGCGTCACCACGCCCGCCTCGGCGCGCACCGTGGGCACCGACTCCTCCACGCCCGGGATGCGACGCATCTCCACCGACCCGAGCCCTTCCAGCTTTTCGGTGTTGATCACCGCGCTGCGCTCGTCCAGCGGCACCGCCGCGCCCGTGTAGCCCGTTCCCCCGCCGCGCGGGATCACCGTCAGGCCCAGTTCGATGCAGGCCGCCACGACACCAGCCATCTCGGCCTCGGAATCCGGCGTCACCACCACGAAGGGCAGCTCCACGCGCCAGTCGGTGGCGTCCGTGACGTGGGAGACACGGGCGAACCCGTCGAAGTGGATGTTGTCGCGGCGCGTGTGCTTCGAGAGCCTGCGCAGGGTGCGCTTGCGCAGCGCCCGCTGCTCCGGAAACCAGTCCTCGAAGCGGCGCACCGCCTCGCGCGCACGGCCCGCCAGCTCCAACGCCCGCTCGTTGCCGTCGGCCCGCGCCACGATCTGGTCCAGGCGATGATCCATGGCCTCGATGAGCGCCGTGAGACGCCTGCGGTTGTCCAGCAGGTCGTCCTGGATATAGGGGTTGCGGGTCACCACCCACATGTCGCCCAGCACCTCGAACAGCATGCGCGCCGACACCCCCGTGCGCCGCTCTCCTCTGAGCTCGTTGAGCGCATGCCACATCTCCTCGCCCAGAAACCGGATGACGATCTCCCGGTCGGAGAAGGAGGTGTAGTTGTAGGGGATCTCGCGGATGCGCTGGGTGGCCTGGACAGGCACGGGCGCGGTGTCGGGCATGGGGACTGGGACCTCCGGTCGTTCGACGGCGGCCACCGCGGCGGCGGCAGGCCGGGAAAAGCGTCACATCATAACATTGCCCGCCGAAACGGTCGTATGCGACCCCACGATGCCAAGGGGGAAGGCTCTTGCGGGGTCATGAAGGGCGTTTTTACCACGAAGCTCACGAAGGGCACGAAGGGGGTTTGATCGGGGGCTTGCGTGGTTTCAGGTGTATCCGAGGCCGAACCCGTGCCACGGGGCTTCGGGGAGCGCCGTATGGGTTTCTCTCGCGAAGACGCGAAGCCCGCCAAGAAAGGCGTTGAACATAGGGCGCCGCCGAGCGCGTGCCGATGGCGCTGCGGCGGGCACGGCCCGCCCTATCAGGATTTCCTTTGCGGGCTTGGCGCCTTGGCGAGAGTCATTCTTGCAAAGGCCGGCACGTTTACCAGGGACGAGCCTTGCCCCGATGCAAATACGTGGTTTGAGGTGTTTCCTGGGTTGAACCGGCGCCCGTGGCTTCGGGGAGGACCACATGGGTTTCTCTCGCAAAGAACGCGAAGCTCGCCAAGAAAGGCTCTGAATGCAGATGAACCGCGGGCTGCCCCCCGGTTAACATGCCAAGGCCGGCTCGCCTACTCTCCCGCCCAAGGGTTGTACAGGCGCACGCCGCATCCCTCGAAATCCGTCACGTTACGCGTCGCGACACCCGCATCACGGGAAAGCGCGATCCCGGCGATCTGGGCATCGAATTGGGAGATCGGCCGACCGGCCTGACGACGCCCTACGGCAATGCGGGCATACGCATGGGCAGCGTCGCTGTCGAAAGGCAGGATGCGGCCCCGGAAATCAACGGCGAACATGTCCTCGACCGCAGTCATCAGCCCATCCCGACGTCGACCATCGGGCAGCAGGCAGACCCCGTAGAGGATCTCCGCCTGGGCCACGGTGGTCGTGTACAGACTGCTGGCGGGCTGAGCCGCGAGCCACCGGACGACGCCTTCGTCAGGCGACGCCCTCATGAGTTCAGAGAGCACGTTGGTGTCGAGGATGATCATCCGCCCGGAAACGGCGGTTCGCGCATGGGCTCGCGGCGCGGGATGTCCAACGCCACGTCACCGAACTCAGCGAAGCGACTCCGAATGCGTTCCACCAGATCCCCGGACGAGGGCGTATCCTCGGCCAGCGCCGCACGCAGCAACTCGCGCACCTCGTCCTCCATGGAACGATGATGTCTCGCCGCTCTGATACGCAGGCGGGCCTTCAACTGTTCGTCCAGGTTTCGAATGGTGATACTTGCCATTTAAAGCACTCATGCAATCAATGATTGCATTGTAGTTCGGGATGCCATGCCCGGCAAGGAAGCGTCCTTAACATGCGAATGCGTGGTTTGAAGTGCTTCCTGGGTTGCACCGGCGTCCGGGGCCTCGGGGAGCGCCGTATGGATTTCTCTCGCAAGGATCGCGAAGCCCGCCAAGAAAGGCGTTGAACATAGGGCGCCTCGGCGGGCACGGCCCGCCCTATCCGAATTCCTTTGCGGGCTTCGCGTCTTTGCGAGAGACATTCTTACAGAGACCGGCAGGTTCACCGGCGTCAAGCCTCACCCCGATGCGAAAAGGAGCACAGGCGCCGACAGTTCAACCTTCCTTCATGCGCTTCGCGGTAAACGACGCCTTCAGGATCCGATAGCATGCCGACAGAGAGGCAGAACACGGTCCGCCACGGCAATGGCGCGGGCGGCCTGTTCCGGGCCGAACAATTCAAACGGCGCGTCCTCCGCATCTCCCAGGGGATAGCGCGTCTCGATGTTCATTCGCGTGAGGTCCTGGGCCTCGTCCAGGGACAGAACGTCCGCCGGCAACTCGATGCCGCCCTCCTTCAATGCCTTGCGCAGACCAATGATCGAGTGTGTGCGGCCCGCTTCGCCGCCGGAATGCAGGAGCAGCCCCTTGAGCGCCTTCTCCACCGCCTGCTGTGCCGCGTAACAGGCCTGGGCAAAGAACCCGCCCTGGACGGCATGCCGGGCGTGGGCCAGATCGTTCTCTGCCTGCGCCAGCCATGCACGTGCACGAGTGGACTGGTTCATACGGCCTCCCTGCCAGTCTCGACCAGGAGCAGCCGTTCCGACACAAGCCTTTCGACAAACGGACTGTTTCCGCTCACGCGGCGCTCCCAGTCCTGCCTGGAGAATGCCAGCACGTCGTCGCCCACCTCCATGAGGCGCCTTTGGGCTTCCCGCACATCCGACTCGTCGGTGGCGATGATGAGCAGGTCCACGTCCGACTCACCGTCAAAGTTGCCGGTGGCCCAGGAACCGAACAGATAGACCCGGGCGGCGATCGGCGGAGATGCGTTGAGAGCTGCGCGAACACGCTCCCTCAGGGCTTCCACCAGGCGCTGTTGCCGAACCTCGCGCGCACGCGCGACCTGCACCCGCAGATTCCGGGCCGCGTCATTGTCCTTCCATCCTGATTCCGTTGAGGGCTTCATGCGCATGCGCTCCAATCACCTGCGTGATTATGCGACGCGAGGGCGCCGAGACCAAGGGCGGTATGCCCTGTGGTCGGTATGCAGCCGCCAAACGGGGGTTTGATCGAGGGCTTGTGTGGCTTCAGGTGATTTCGGGGTCGAACCCGTGCTTGGGGGCTTCGTTGGACACCGTATGGATTTCTCTCGCAAAGACGCGAAGCCCGCCAAGAAAAGCGCTGAATATAGGGCACCCCATGGGCGGCGCCCGGTGCCTATCGATGCCGCCGCGGTGGGCACGGCCCGTCCCATCCGATTTCCTTTGCGGACTTGGCGGGCTTTGCGAGAGTCATTCTAGGTAAAGATCTCCTCCACGCGCTCAGCCGTCAGGATGCGCTCGGACCAGGCAAGCAGCGTGTCAGCGTCCGCCTGGTCGATCCGCGCACGATGGGCCTCGGCCGCCTCAGCACCGAACTTGCGCTCGATCAGGCGCAGGAGGACGGCGGCCTCGCCTTCCTTGAGACCTTCCTCGCGGCCCTCCTTGCGGCCCTCCTTGCGGCCCTCCTTGCGGCCTTCCTTGCGCCCTTCCTCGATGCCTACCTTTCGGCCTTCCTCAATGCCCTGCTGCTTCCAGTCCATTGTCCACTCCTTTACTCGCTCGGCCAGCATGCTGCGTACCTCCTGAAGATCCAACACCTGCTTAAAGTCTACACCCGGCACCCGCGCCGGCAACAGCACCCGCTTGATCCATACAGTGAAGCTTCTGCGAAGCCTCATCTGCTGCGGCAACTCCAGCCACGCCACCAGACGAGCGAGCACCCGCTCAATGTCTCTGGGCTCGCGACTGTTCTCCAGTGCAAACAGCGCCGAGACCAGATTGCGTACTTCCGGCAAGGGATCGTCCCGGTGGCGGCTCTCATCGAGCAGCAGGTAACGCATCCGCGGCCGGTAATGTTCCAGACCGCCGGGAATGGTCTCAATCAGATCAGCCACATCGGTGGCCGCGCCCCAGCGCCGGTCTCCGCTGTAGAGCACCACCGGCAGCACTGGCGGCAGCCTTCCCGAGGGTGTCAGCTGATCGCCCTTGCGAAGGTCCTCGTAAAGGAGCCCCACGTAGGTGAGCATCCGCAGTGCCATGAAGGGATCGGGCCGGGACTGGAATTCCAGAAGCAGGTAGATGTAGAGCCAGTGGCCGTCGCCTTGCCAGCGCACCCGCCAGACCACGTCGTCCTCGCGCTCACGAAGGTCATCGCTGACGTAACCGTCGCCGACGCGGTGGAGGGTGGAGAAATCAAGTCGTTCGACCCAGGGCTCGCGCACATAGCCGCGGATCAGATCCGCCACCATCTCGGGGTGGCTGAACAGCAGCTTGTAGCCGTGATCGTGTCCTTTCGTGTTGCGGCTCATTCCATGGCCTCCTTCCGTGGTCGCGAGTTGTCTGGCGGCAAGAATAGTGGCCGGGGGGCATATCCTCAAGCCCGCATATCTCACCATGGAGCGCGAAGAAGAAAAGATCCGGAGTGTTCGCAGTGTCGGGCGGGGTTGTGGCTGCGTCCGAAGTATGGGGCTTCGTTCGGCGCCGTATCGGTTCCTCTCGCGAAGGCGCGAAGCCCGCAAAGAAGAGCGCTGACCATAGAAGGGCGCCCCATGGGCGCCGCCCCGCAGGCGCTTTCGGGGTCGAACCCGCGCTACGGGGGCTTCGTTGGACGCCGTATAGATTTCTCTCGCAAAGATCGCGAAGCCCGCCAAGAAATGCGCTGAATATGGAGCGCCCCGTGGGCGCCGTCCGGTGTCTATAGACGGCGCCCACGGGGCGCCCTTCCGAGTTTTTCCTTTGCGGGCTTGGCGTTCTTGGCGAGAGACATCTCTTTCAAAGGCCGACGCGTTCACAAGGGGCCAGACTTGCCCGGATGCGAATGCGTGGATCAACGTGTTTGCGGGGTCGAACCCGTGCTTCGGGGCTTCGTTGGACACCGTATGGATTTCTCTCGCGAAGGTCGCAAAACCCGCCAAGAAAAGCGCTGAATATGGGGTGCCTATGGGCGCCAACGGATCCGTATCGATGCTGCCGCGGCGGGCACGGTCCGCCCTTCCGAGTTTTTCCTTTGCGGGCTTCGCGATCTTTGCGAGAGAAATCTTTACGGAGCCCGACCAGGGCACCCCGGCCGAATCTCTCCACCGATGCCGCAACAGGCACGCAATGAATGTTCAAGCCTTCTTCGTGCCCTTCGTGAGCTTCGTGGCAAGACCCGCTTCGCACTAGGCCATACTGCGCCAATGTTTCACGTCCTGGATTTCGTCGAGTTCGTCCTGTTCCGCCTGGCGGGCCTTGTACAGATCCCATCTGTTCTGCAGGTTGAGCCACAAATCCGGCGAGACCCCGAAGAAACGGGCCAGGCGAAGCGCCGTGCTGGGGGTGATACCCCGCTTGCCGTTGACCAGCTCGTTGATGCGCTGATAGGGCACGTGAATCGCATCCGCCAGCTCTCGCTGGGTTATCTGCATCGGGCGCAGGAACTCCTCCATCAGCATCTCGCCGGGATGTGTCGGTTGCCTGTTGGTTGGAATTCGTCCCATCTCTCACCTCAGTGGTAATCGGTGATCTCGACGTCTTCGGGGCCGGAAGGCGTCCACCTGAAGCAGATACGGTATTGCCTGTTGATGCGAACGCTATGCTGCCCCCTGCGATCGCCCGCCAATGCCTCCAGCCGGTTTGCGGGAGGCACTTTCAGATCATGCAAAGATGCCGCCGAATCGAGGAGATCCAGCTTCCTTGACGCCACGCGCCACAACGAACGGGGACACGTCCGAAGGGCAGCCCTCGACGCCACCCCGTTGAAGATATCTTCGGTACCTCTGTCCCTGAAGCCGAGTATCGTGGAAACACGGTAGCACGGCTACCATGCTACCGCAACGCAAGGGAACATGGAAATCACGTGAGATGCTGGTTACGGGGTCGAGAATTCCTGAACCACGATGGGGGTTAGGCGAGAGCGGGGCCGAAACCGTGCCATGGGGGTGTCTTTGGACGCCGTATGGCTTACTCTCGCGAAGACGCGAAGCTCGCCAAGAAAGGCTGTGGTCATAGGGCGCCCCGTGGGCGCCAGGCCGGTGCCTATCGATCGCGCAGCGGCGGGCACGGCCCGCCC
>NZ_MVBK01000045.1 GCF_002000365.1 Thioalkalivibrio denitrificans
GGCCGGCGGCGGAGATACAAACCGTCACCGCGGAATTTCGGCCAGATGCGCCGATTTATGCCACTTATTCAGAAGGTTACACGAAGCCACCGGCCGCCTTGGTGAAATATGCGGGCTAGACTCCATGGCCCGATCCACCATCCGCGGAGGACGCGCCCATGACACCCACGCTGCCCGACGCCATTGAACGGGAACGCGAGACTCTGCTTGAGAACGTCATCAGCCGGCTCAGACGCGAGGGCTTCAACGGCTTCGAGGCCCTGGACCTGCCCGGTTATCCGGATCCCGAACCCCTCACCATCCCGGTACTGAACGTGCGCATGAGACCGGATCTGCGGGCCGAGCATCCCTCCGAGGGGTTGCTCCTGGCGGTCGTGGAGCCGGAGACCGATCTGGGCGAAGCGGCCTGCGGACGCCGCTGGCAGGGACTTGCGGCCTGGGCGGAGCGTCACAAGGTGAGGCTTCAGGTGTTCGTGCACCAGGAGGACCAGGCCCGGGCAAAGGACATCGCCCGACACTGGCACCTGGACGAAGGGCTGGTCCACCCGGTACCGCGCAGGGGGTAATCGGCCCGCGCGCCCCATCACGGGGCCACCTGTCGGACCACTCCGGGGCTTCGTCTGCCCAGGCGCCTGCCTCCGGTGGCCAGCCCGTTACCCGACGTAACACTTTGTTACCTTGGGTAACGCACTTATTGCGACATTCGGTGCCATGCCTATGATTTGCAAGGCAACACTCTGCGGGCACGAATAGTGCTTGTAATCAATCGGTTCATCCGCCAGCGCCTTCGACACATGGACACATGAACGAGCCCCGCCCCGAGACACCGGATTCCAGCCGTCAGGCCAGCGTATTGCTGCCTGTGCTGGAGTTTCTGCGGCGGCACGCCCCCTTCGACCACATGGCGCCGGAGCACCTGGAGTTCCTGGCCAAGCGGCTCAAACTCACCTTCTACGCCGAAGACGAAAAGATTACCGACCCCGACGGCGGCCCGGCGGGGCGGTTCTACATCATCAAGCAGGGCCGTGTGCGGTGCGAAACCCCCAGCGAGGATGAGCAGATCTCGGGCAACACCTGGGAACTGGTACCCGGCGAATGCTTCCCGGTGGGCGCCCTGCTCTCGCGCCGCGCGGTGCGCACTGTTCACCGCGCGGCGGAAGACACCTTCTGCTTTGAACTCGGGCGTGACGATTTCAACCAGCTGCTCAAGCTTTCGGAAGAGTTCTCCGATTTCTGTACCCGCCGGCTGGCCAGCCTGCTGGACCAGCTGCACCGCCAGGTGCAGGCGAACGCCGCCACGGGCCTCGGCGGCGACTCCTCACTGAACATCACGCTGGGCGAGCGCATCCGTCGTGAGCCGGTCACCTGTCTGGGCACAACACCCATCCGCGACGCCCTTCAGGCCATGACCGACGAGAACGTGGGCAGCATCATCGTCACGGACGAGGACCAGCGCCCCATCGGCGTGTTTACCCTGCGGGACCTGCTGACCCGGGTCGCCATGCCCGGACTGGGTATGGATGAGCCCATGGAACGGGTCATGACGCCTGATCCCTTTACCCTGCCCCCATCGGCCTTTGCCTTCGAGGCAGCCATGCAGATGGCCCGGTACAAGTTTCACCACGTCTGCGTGGCGGAGCGCGGCCGGCTGATCGGCGTGATCTCGGAGCGGGATCTCTTCTCCCTGCAGCGTGTGGGCCTGGTCAACCTGAGCAAGACCATCAGCCGATCCAACGATATCGAGTCCCTGGCGGCTCTGGAGCACGATATCCACCAACTGGTCTCGCAGATGATCGCGCAGGGTGTGCAGGTGGACCAGATGACCCAGATCATCACCCTGCTCAACGATCACATCACGCGACGGGTGATCGAGATCTGCCGCAAGGAATTTCCCAAGGCTTCTGTTCAGTGGACCTGGATCGCGTTCGGCAGCGAGGGCCGCCAGGAGCAGACGCTCAAGACCGACCAGGACAACGGCATACTCTTCGAGACATCGGACGAGATTTCGCCCGATGCGGTCCGCGAGGAACTGCTGCCGCTGGCCAGGCGCATCAACGAGGCCCTGGACCAGTGCGGGTACCCCCTGTGCAAGGGCAACATCATGGCCAGCAACCCGGAGTGCTGCCTGAGCGCAAACGAGTGGCGCCAACGCTTCGCCCAGTGGATCGACCACGGCACCCCGGAGAACCTGCTCAAGGCCACCATATTCTTCGATTTCCGGCTCATCGAGGGCGATGCGAAGGCGGTGGATGCGTTGCGCGAATGGCTCACCGAACGCGTCCCGGACAATCCCCGCTTTCTGCACCAGATGGCCGCCAACGCCCTGCGCAACCGCCCGCCCCTGGGTCTGGTGCGCGATTTCGTCGTCTCGGACAACGGCGAACACCCCAACACCATCGATCTGAAACTGCACGGCCTGACGCCCTTTGTGGACGGCGCGCGGATCCTGGCCCTGGCCCACGGCATCCCCGAGACCTCCACGCTGGAACGCATGAACGCCCTGATCAAGGGCAACCACGTGTCGCAATCGGAGGCCGAGGCCTGGATCAATGCCTACGCATACATCCAGCTGCTGCGCATGCGCCAGCACCGGGAGCAGGCGGCGCACGGCGAGAAAACCAGCAACCGGATCAATCCCGACAACCTCAACGATCTGGACAGGCGTATTCTCCGGGAGTCCTTCCGCCAGGCCCGCAAGCTGCAGTCACGTATTGCCCTGGACTACCAGTTATGAGTTTCCTTAGGAGCCTGTCGGACACACCATTTCAGTCAACACAAGCAAAGGGGGGAAGTTGAGTTCCAAGAGCAATCCAAGAACCCAAGGGAGTAACGACTTGAACACGGATTGGTTGGATGGACGAACGCGTTTGGAAAGAACGTTCGATTCAATCATCACCGCAGAGGAAGGAGTCAATCCATGACATTTGACGCAGCACAAAGAGAGGCCTATTGGTCGAGAACACGAAACCTGATGATCGTACATCTGGTCATCTGGTTCATCTTCTCGTATATCGTCCACGCATTTGCCGTGCCACTCAACAACATCAGCTTTTTCGGCTGGCCGCTCGGCTATTACTTCGCGGCGCAGGGATCACTGGCAATCTTCGTGATCCAGCTATTCGCGTTCAATTTCCAGCAGGAAAAGATCAACCGCGAATTCGGCGTCGCCGAAGAAGACGAATAGGGGGGTTGACCAATGGCATTATTCAGCTTCGAGGGGAAGGATTTCGTCCAGAACCTCCCCAAACTATACGGGTTCTACACGGGAGGCTTCCTCGCGTTCTTTGCCCTGATGGCGTTCTTTGAAACACTCGGCATGGGTCCCGACATGATCGGTATCCTGTTCGTGCTGTTCACCATCGCCATCTATGCACTGATCGGGGTGCTCTCGAGAACCATGCAGGTGGACGCCTACTACGTGGCGGGCCGCCAGGTGCCACCGGTATTCAACGGCATGGCCACCGCCGCGGACTGGATGTCCGGCGCTTCGTTCGTGGCGCTCGCCGGCGGCGTGTTCATGGGCGGCCACGGCTACCTCGCCTTCGTGGTGGGCTGGACCGGCGGCTACGTGCTGGTGGCGACCCTCATGGCACCCTACCTGCGCAAGTTCGGCTGCTACACGGTGCCGGACTTCATCGGCACCCGCTACGGCGGCAAGGTCGCACGTCTGTCGGCCGTGCTGGTGCTGGTGGTGGCGTCGTTCACCTACGTGACCGCGCAGATCAACGCCACGGGCACCATCGCCGCGCGCGCCCTGAACATTCCGTTCGAGGTGGGTGTGTGGTTCGGTCTCGCCGGCATCCTGGTCTGCTCCATGCTCGGCGGCATGCGCGCCGTGACCTGGACCCAGGTGGCACAGTACATCGTGCTGATCATCGCCTACCTGATCCCGGTGTTCTGGATGTCCATCGTGCAGGGCTTCGGTCCGCTGCCCCAGATCTCCTACGGGCCGGCCGTGGCGCGCATCATGGAACTGGAGCCCATGGTGGGTGTGGGTACGCTGACCGCCCAGGAGTCCATACGAGGTCTGTCGACGTTGACCACGTTGCATGCGACCCCGCAGGAAGGCGCCATGGCGGCCTGGAGGTTCATCACCCTGGCCATGTGCATGATGGTGGGTACGGCCTCGCTGCCGCACATCCTCATGCGCTACTTCACCACGCCGTCGATCCGGGCCGCCCGCAACTCCGTGGCCTGGTCGCTGTTCTTCATCTTCCTGCTCTACTTCACCGCGCCGGCACTGGCCACGTTCAGCAAGCTGCAGATGCTGGATCCGAACCTGCCGACGGCCATCATCGGTCAGCCGATCGAGGATGTGCTTGCGCTGGAGTGGATCCAGAGGTGGTCGGCGATCGGCATGCTGGCCGTGGTGGACTCCAACGGTGACGGCATCCTGCAGATCAACGAGTTCTTCATCCGGCCCGACATCATCGTGCTGGCCACGCCTGAAATGGCCGGCCTGCCGTATGTGATCTCCGGTCTCGTTGCTGCGGGTGGTCTGGCAGCCGCCATGTCCACCGCCGACGGCCTGCTGCTGGCCATGGCGAACGCCATCTCCCACGACCTGTACTACAAGATCATCGACCCGAAGGCGGAGACCCGCAAGCGTCTGCTTGTGGCCCGCTTCCTGTTGGTGATCATCGGTGCGGGTGGTGCCCTGGTGGCCTCGCTGCAGCTCACGGGTATCCTCGGGGCCGTGGCATGGGCCTTCTGTTTCGCCATGTCCGGGCTGTTCTTCCCGCTGGTGCTCGGCGTGTGGTGGAAACGGGCCAACCGGCCGGGTGCCATCGCGGGCATGCTGGTGGGTCTGGCAGTCGGCTCGTGGTACCTGTACATGGTCTACGCCGGCGGCATGGAACCCTGGCTCGGCCTTGACCACCTGCGCTTCGGTATCGTGGGTGCCGCGGCCAGCGTGATCGCCATGGTTGTGGTATCTTTGATGACCAAGGAGCCTGATGCAGAAACTCAGGCCATGGTCGACGAAGTCCGCCTGCCGCGTGGCGAAACCATCATC
This sequence comes from Thioalkalivibrio denitrificans, assembly GCF_002000365.1. Taxonomy (GTDB): domain Bacteria; phylum Pseudomonadota; class Gammaproteobacteria; order Ectothiorhodospirales; family Ectothiorhodospiraceae; genus Thioalkalivibrio_A; species Thioalkalivibrio_A denitrificans. The sequence goes on from NZ_MVBK01000045.1 coordinate 5,015, forward strand.
CCGGCCAAGCAGTAAAGGTCGGTAATGGCCTTGACCGGGGTGGGCTTCGCCCACCCCGGTTTTTTTTCGACCTGCTGATTGAATGAACACCTGAGGCACAACTTCCATGACCGGTGTCCCTTTTGAGGCCCTCCCCGTCTGGGCCATCATCCTGGACTACGTACTCGGCGTGGTCATGTGGACGCTGATCGGGCGTTCCGGCATGAACCTGTTCCTGCCCGAGAACAGCAACTTCTTCTTCATGCGCTTCTTCGTGCGGGTTACCAACCCGCTGCTGAGGCTCTTCGAGCCCATCACCCCGGGCTTCCTGATACCCATCTTCGTGCCGCTCTACGTGGCATGGTTCTTCTTCATGATCCGCTTCTACCTGATGCCCTGGCTGCTGGGTTACTCGGTGCTGGGCATGCTGTCGTTCCCGCTGGAAAGCGAGATCGGCCAGGGCGTCGCCCACCTGATCGGCCTGATCCTCAACTGACGCTCGGACGTGCCGACGATTCGTGAAGCCGGTTGGTCACCACGAAGATCATTGGAAACAGAAAGAATTTTCTCTCGCAAAGCCGCGAAGCTCGCCAAGAAGGCCAAGAAGGCTTTTATTGAACGGCATTCCTTTGCGGGCTTTGCGTCTTGGCGAATTTCTCGTGGCGCTGATTGGAAAACCCCCGCTTAACCACGAAGCTCACGAAGACCACGAAGAGTTCTTGATCAGCTGCCTTCGTGGTCTTCGTGAGCTTCGTGGTTGAACATCCTTATGCCGATCCCACCTGGCACCGCGAAAGGCGTTTCTCTCGCAGAGCACGCAGAGGATGCAAAGGACGGAAATCGGACAGGTTTGGGGGCAATAACGGACTCAATGGGGCATGCCCGATCCCGCAATGCTGTTGGGGTTCGCGCCGTTCAACCCAAGAAGTTCTTTGACTTCCTTGGCGAGCTTCGCGGCTTTGCGAGAGAAAATTCTTTCTGTTTTCTTGCTGTTCGTGGTTGCCAGGAGTTCCGGCGAACGGCACGAACCCAGACAGATCAGGCAACGCCCGCGTCGCGGGCCGCGGTGAGCACGGCGTCGGCGTCCATGTGCTCGCGCACGTGCCGGCGGATCTCGTTCCAGTGGAAGCGCACGGAGTTCTTCACCACCTCCGCGTCCAGCTGCTTGAGTTCCTCCATGATGGGCGCATAGCGCACCAGGGCCGCCGGGCTTTCGGAAAACGGGCCCTCGTCGTCGGTCACCGCATTCCAGTCCACGTGCTTCAGGCGCTCACGAACCCGTTCTGCGTGTTCCGGAAACTCCTTGTCCGCATCCTCCGGCACGCCCGTTTCCCGGAGGATGACCTCCACCGCTTCCCGCATCAGGCGGCCGACGTCCGCGGGCGAGCCGGGAGCCTTCAGACGCAGCATCCCGCCGCAGTACACGGCCAGATCCGAGAGGCACGCGAGCCACATGTGCCACTTGGCGCCGTTGATGGAGACCACGAACACATCGTCGTCGAAGAGCTCCGGGTAGCGCATGCCCGCCCGGGTGCGCAGGTAGCCGTAGAGCGACGTCTGGGCGATATAGCTCGCCCGGGTCTGCAGGAAGTGCCGGAGGCTCTGCAAATCGTTGATCGGCTCGGGACGGCGCCTCAGACCCGCGATCAGGTAATCGTGCGCGGTCTGCCACAGTTCCGATATTCGAGACCACAGCGATGTCTGCGGGAGGGTGCCTTGGGCCATGTTCACGGGTTCCGCGTGGGATCAACAGGGGCCGCCCTTGGGCGGCCGCAGTACCGGACCGTAACGGCAACATCCTGCGCCGTCAAGCCAGGCTTCATCGCACATCGCGGCGTCGTTGCACGCCACGGAGCACCTGCAGATCCCTGCACACATGTTATCCTTGACAAGGCAAGCATTTTCGTTCGGTCCGGGCCGCAGATGCGCCGGACGTATCTTCACGATCGGGCCCATCATAAATCCCGACGGCCCCCATGCACGAGGAGAAAGGTCCATGTCTGAAGTCAAAGTCCACGACATCCCGGAGGCCTTCGCCTCCACGGCACACGTGAACGCCGACCAGTACAAGGAGATGTACCAGCGCTCGGTGCAGGACCCGGAGGGATTCTGGTCCGAACAGGCCGAAAAGTACGTCACCTGGTTCAAGAAGTGGGACAAGGTCCTGGACTGGTCCTTCAAGGGCGACGTCCACATCCGCTGGTTCGAGGGCGGCAAGCTCAACGTCGCCTACAACTGCCTGGACCGCCACCTGGACACCCGCGGCGACCAGACCGCCATCGTATGGGAAGGGGACGACCCCAAGGAAGACCGCACCATCACCTACCGCGAGCTGCACGAGGAGGTCTGCCGGTTCTCCAACGTGCTCAAGTCGCGCGGCGTGAAAAAGGGTGACCGGGTATCCATCTACATGCCCATGATCCCCGAGGCCGCGGTGGCCATGCTGGCCTGCGCCCGCGTCGGCGCCGTCCACTCGGTGGTGTTCGGCGGTTTCTCCCCCGACGCGCTTCGCGATCGCATCCTGGACTCCGACTGCCAGGTGGTGATCACCTCGGACCAGAGCCTGCGCGGCGGCAAGAAGGTGCCGCTGAAGAAGAACGCCGACAAGGCCATGGGCCAGTGCCCCAACGTGCACACCTGCATCGTGGTCAAACGCGGCGGCGAACCCGTGGAGTGGAAGGACGACCGGGACGTCTGGTACCACGAGGCCATGAAGGAGGCCTCCACCGACTGCCCCGCCGAGGAGATGGACGCCGAGGATCCGCTGTTCATCCTCTACACCTCCGGCTCCACCGGCAAGCCCAAGGGCGTGCTGCACACTACCGGCGGTTACCTGCTGCAGGCGGCCATGACCCACAAGCTGGTGTTCGACTACCAGGACGGCGAGATGTACTGGTGCACCGCCGACGTGGGCTGGGTAACCGGGCACACCTACATCGTGTACGGACCGCTCGCCAACGGCGCCAAGTCACTCATGTTCGAGGGCATCCCCACCTACCCGGATACCGGCCGATTCTGGGCCGTGTGCGACAAGCACAACGTGGCCACCTTCTACACGGCCCCCACCGCCATCCGCATGCTCATGGGCGCGGGCGACGAGTTCGTCAAGAAGCACTCGCGCAAATCCCTGCGCCTGCTGGGCACCGTGGGCGAGCCCATCAACCCGGAGGCCTGGGAGTGGTACTACAACGTGGTGGGTGACGGCCGCTGCCCCATCGTCGACACCTGGTGGCAGACCGAGACCGGCGCACACATGATCACGCCGCTGCCGGGCGCCACCCGCCTCAAGGCCGGTTCCGCCACCTTCCCGTTCTTCGGCGTGCAGCCGGTGCTGCTGGACGACCAGGGCAAGGAGATCACCGGCAACCCGGCCACCGGCAACCTGTGCATCAAGCATCCCTGGCCCAGCATGATGCGCACGGTCTACGGGGACCATGACCGCTTCATCGAGACCTACTTCAAGCTGTATCCGGGCTACTACTTCAGCGGCGACGGCGCACGCCGCGACGAGGAAGGCTACTACTGGATCACGGGCCGCGTGGACGACGTGCTCAACGTCTCCGGCCATCGTCTGGGCACCGCGGAGATCGAATCCGCCCTGGTGCTGCATCCGAAGGTGGCCGAGGCCGCGGTGGTGGGCTATCCCCACGAGATCACCGGCCAGGGCATCTACGCTTACGTGACGCTCATGGCCGGCGAGGAAGGCAGCGACGACCTCAAGAAGGAACTGGGGAACCTGGTGCGCGAGGAGATCGGCCCCATCGCCAAGGTCAACCTGCTGCAGTTCGCCCCGGGGCTGCCCAAGACCCGTTCCGGCAAGATCATGCGCCGCATCCTGCGCAAGATCGCCGCCAACGAACTGGACAACCTGGGCGACACCTCCACACTGGCCGACCCGGGCGTGGTGGACAACCTGATCGAGAACCGTTTGAACAGGTAGGAAGGCGCGGAGGCAAGAGGCACGTCACACCCCGGATAACCCCCCTCCCCCGCCTGCGGGGGAGGGCCGGGGTGGGGGCCCGCCGCAGCAGGATCAAAACCACCCGCACCCTGACCCTCTCCCATGAGGGGACGGAATGCCCGAACACTCTTGCCTCTTGCCTCTTGCCTCTGCTCCTTCATACATTGACCGTAAGCCCCGCCCCGCCTACCATTCTCGGCTCCACTGTCCCCGGTAATACCAGATCTCACCCATGACCTACTGCGTCGCCATCGCCCTGGACGAGGGGCTGGTCTTTGCCTCCGACTCGCGCACCAATGCCGGCGCCGACCAGGTCAGCACCTACAGCAAGATGCACACCTTCGAGGTGGAGGGTGAGCGGGTGTTCGTGATGCTGGCGGCGGGAAACCTGGCCACGACCCAGGCCGTGCTCAACCAGCTCAAGCGAGACATGGATGACAGCGCCGAGGAGAGCCTCAACTCGGTCCAGTACATGTCCGAGGCGGCGGCCTACCTGGGGCGCCTCAATCGCGAGGAACAGGAGAAACACACGGACGCCTTGTCCAGGGCGGGGTTCACGCCGGAGGCATCGTTCATCCTGGGGGGGCAGATCGACGACGGCACCCCGGAGATCTTCATGATCTACCCCCAGGGCAACTACATCACCACCTCACCCCACACGCCCTTCCTGCAGATCGGCGAAAGCAAGTACGGCAAGCCGGTTCTGGACCGCATCATCCGTCCGGACACCTCCCTGGGGGATGCCACCCGCTGTGCGCTGGTCTCCATTGATTCCACCATGCACTCCAACGTCACGGTGGGCCCGCCCATCGAGGTCCTGATCTACGAAAAGGACAGCCTCACCTTCAACCACTACCTGTGCCTCGAGGCGGACGACGATTACCTGCTGACCCTCAAGCGGGCCTGGGACGAGAACATCAAGAAGGCCTTCCGCGACCTGCCCCGCTTCGAGTGGGAATCCGTCAACACCCGCAAACGCCGCGGCACCCAGGTGAGCGCGAAGAAGAAAACGGCGAAGAAAAAGCGGTAGGAGCGGCGACCTCGCCGCGAATTGCCTGGACGGGGAAAGGCCGTTCATTCACCACGAAGCACACGAAGGGCACGAAGTCATCTGATCAAGAATCCTTCGTGCCCTTCGTGTGCTTCGTGGTTCAGACCATCGTTCCAGGAATGCCCGACCGGTCTGTTCGGCCCGGGGTCGGGCCTCCTACACGATTCCATTCATCCTTCATCCTTCCAAGGCCACATCCACGGCCACGCTCAGCCCGTGGCTGTCGCCACCGCCGAAGAGCACGCCCTTCAGCGGGGTGACGTCCGTGTAGTCGCGGCCCCAGGCGAGGGTGATGTGGCGCTCCATGGGGATCAGGTTGTTGGTGGGGTCGAAGTCCAGCCAGCCCTGGTCGGGATCGAATACAGAAAACCAGGCGTGGGAGGCATCGGCGCCCTGGAGCTTTTCCTGGCCCGGCGCAGGTCGGGTCTCCAGGTATCCACTGACATAGCGCGCGGCGAGCCCGGTGGCCCGCAGGCAGCCGATGGCCAGGTGGGCAAAGTCCTGGCAGACGCCCCTGCGATGTTCCAGCACCGTTTCCAGCGGCGTCGTCACGGTGGTGAAGCCGGGATCGTATTCGAAATCGTCGTGGATGCGGGCCATGAGGTCTGCGACGGCCTCACGCAGCGGGCGCCCCGGCACGAAGGACGGCCCCGCATAGGCCCCGAGGCCGGGCAGCGCGGGGATGCGCGGCGATTCCAGTCGGTAGGGCCTCGCATCCAGCACGGCCTCCCCGGTCTCCCGGTCCAGGCGGGTACGCACCTCTTCCCACGGCGTGTCACGCACGAGATTCAGCTCACCGGCATCGCCCATCACCTCCACCGTGCTCTCCGCGATCACGCGCAGCGTGGTATGCGGCTGATCGATGGTCAGAAAGTTCACCCGGTTGCCGAAGAAATCCTCCCGGTCGCTGCGATACGCCGCCCCGGGTTCGCACGCCAGGGACGCCAGCACGCATTGCTGGCGGGGCGTGGCACGCGGGGTCAGCCGGGTCTCGTTGTGGCACAGGTTGACCTGCTCCGGATACCGGTATTCCGTGACATGACGGATGCGGTATCTCATGACGATGACTCCGGATCCAGGGCGTGCTGGCTGTGAGCGAAGGCGAAGTATTGGGCCACCAGGGCCTCCGCCGTCTCGTGCAGAAGATGGCTCTGGCGCGCCAGCAGCTGGTCCAGGGCGCCGCGCACGCCGCTGTCCGGGTCCGCCTGCACCAATGCGTCGGGGTCTGCGAGACGCAGCGTCATCAGGGCCTCCAGCACCGGTCTGGCCAGGGAGGATACCCGCCCACCGGAACCGGGCTCCGGCAACTTGCGCACGTGTTCATCCAGACGCTCCAGCTGGAAAAGCAGCGCACGGGGGTTGGCGGACTCCTGCAGCATCAGGTCCAGCACGCCGGACATCTCCGGCGGCGCCCGGTGACCGGTGCGGTACGCCGTGAGGCTCTCGCCCCACGCCAGTACCGCCTCCATGAGCAGACTCTCGGCCATGAACTCCTGTCGGGCCACGAGGGTGGCGCGCAACAGATTGACGGTCAGCTGGGCCCGCTCAAGGCGCCGCCCGGTATCCAGGAATACCCAGCCGGTCTGACGAATGGTGCTCTCCTGTGCCAGGCCCGACAAGGCCAGCAGCCGGGTCACCACCTCGTCGAGATTGTCGCGCAGTTCTTCCGGGTCGGTGGCGGCATCGGCCACCAGGTTGCGGGACTGCTCGCGCAGCGACGCCAGCACCCGCCAGGAATCGCCCGAAACCCGGTCCCGAAGCGCGTAGGCGGCCTGGAAGAGGCTGCTCAAGGTGAACCGCAGGGTGCCCGGGCGTTCGCCGTCGGTAATCAGCGAGAGGATCTCACTCTCAGGAGCCGTCAGGCGTTCCCCGCCGCCTTCGCCCACGAAGCCGGGGTAGCAGGTGGTCAGGTGCGTCAGCGCCCGCAACAGGGCATCCAGCGCCGCCTGTTCATGGGGCCCGGACAGGTCCCGGGCCTGGCGACGGCGCTTGAGGACGCCCCGGATGAGCCTCAGGGTCCCCTCGGCGCGCTCGGCGTAGCGCCCCATCCAGAAGAGATTTTCCGCCACGCGGCTGGGCAGGGACGACTGCATGCCCACTGCCGGGCCCTCGGGGATGGCCGCCAGCGGACCCGAGGCGGGCTCCGGTTCCGACGACAGCACCCACGTGTCCTTGCTGAGGCCCCCTTCCTGGTTGGAAACCACCATGTCTCCCGGACGCCCCGCCACTCGCGTGAGTCCGCCGGGCATCACCAGGTAATCATCCTCCCGGGCACACAGGAAGGCGCGCAGGGCCGCATGACGCGCCTCGAAGGCGCCGTCCTCCGCCAGCACCGGCGCCGTTGAAAGGGCGATCTGTTCCTGCCCCACGTAGCGGCCCGGATGAGCCCGGATACGCGTCCTGAGCGCCTCCAGCTCCTGACCGGAGAGCAGCGCGCCGAACACCGGGCGGCTGCTGCGGCCGGGCCCGTCCACCCGCCGCACCACCAGCCGCTCCAGGTTGGCCAGCACATGCTCCAGCCCCCCGGGGTCCCCGCACCACCAGGTGTCGACCGACGGCAGTTCCGGGTCCTGGCCCAGGAAATAGCGCCCGATGGCGGGCAGGAAGGCCGACAGCGCAGGCGACTCCAGCACGGCGCTGCCCAGGGGATTGGCAACGGCCACCTGGCCCCGGCGCACGGCTTCCACCAGACCTGCGACCCCCAGGCGGGAATCCTGGTGCAGTTCCAGGGAATCGCAATACACGTCATCCACGCGGCGCAGGACCACGTCCACCGGCTCCGGCCCACCCAGGGAACGCAGCCAGACCCGGCCGCCGGAAAACAGCAGGTCCTCGCCCTGGACCAGGGTGTAGCCCAGGTAACCGGCCAGGTAGACGTGCTCAAACCAGGTCTCGTTGAGGGGGCCGGGCGAGAGCAGCACCACGCGCGGTTCGGCATCCTGCCGCGGCGACAACGAGGCCAGGCGCTGGCGCAGGGCATGGAAGAAGCCCGTCAGGCGGTGCACCCCCGCCTGTCGGTACAGACTCGGGAACACCCGCGAGAGCACGACCCGGTTCTCCAGCGCGTAGCCTGCGCCGGACGGGGCCTGGGCACGGTCTCCCAGCACCCACAGCTGCCCGTCCGGCCCCCGGGCCAGGTCGCAGGCATAGAGGGTGAGGGCCTGCTCGGGCAGGGGCAGATTGTCGCAGGCGTGCAGGAAGCCCAGCTGACCGAAGACCAGATCGGGCGGCAGGATGCCCCTGCGAATCAGGTGTCTCGGTCCGTACAGATCCCTGAGGGTCAGGTTCAGCAGTTCCGTGCGCTGCACCAGCCCCGTTTCCACCCGCGCCCATTCGCCGCTGTCCATGAGCAACGGCACCGGATCCAGCGGCCAGGGCCGCTCCGCCCCCCGGGGATCGGAATAGACGTTGTACGTGACCCCCGTCTCCCCCAGCAGCCGGCGCGCCTCGTCGGCCCGGGTCAGCAGCCCCTCGCGCCCCAGCCCCTCCAGCGACTCCATGATCCCGGTCCAGTGGGGCCGCGGCGCCCCCGGCGCGGCACACAACTCGTCATACACGCCCTCGGGGGGTGCATAACGCTCGTGCAGAAAGCGGCTGTCGTCTGGGGTGGCGGACACGGGGGATTCGAAAGTCAAGATTCAAGATTCAA
>NZ_MVBK01000046.1:0-66479 GCF_002000365.1 Thioalkalivibrio denitrificans
CAGATTTAATTACAGTCCCCCCTCGCCTTCCCCATGAGGGGAGGGGAATGGCGGGTTAGACTTTGCATTCAGCATTCAGCATTCAGCATTCAGCATTCAGCTTTCAGCGTTCAGCAATCAGCGTTCAGCATTCAACCTTCATCCTTCATCCTTCGCCCGAAGGGCGTTCAACCTTCATCCTTCAACCTTCATCCTTCGCCCGGAAGGGCGCTCATCCTTCGCCCGGAAGGGCGCTCATCCTTCATCCTTTAAATGATGCGGCGTCCTTCCGCTGAGGAAGTAGACGAACGCCAGCACTTCCGCTACGGCCACGTAGAGATTCTCCGGGATCTCGTCTCCCAGGGGGACCTGGGCGAGGGCCGCGGTGAGGAGCGCATCCTCGTGAACGGGGATGTCGTGTTCCCGGGCCAGCGCGAGGATGCGTTCCGCAACCGGGCCGCCGCCTTTGGCCGTAATGCGCGGTGCCTGTTTGCCCGTGTAATGCAGGGCGACAGCTCTGCGCGGGGGGTCGGGTCGCTTGTCGCTCATGCGTGATCGTCCAGCAGCGGGCCGCGCTGCGCAGTCGGACCGCGCGCAGGCGGGCGTCCCGGATTGCAGCCCAGGTCCCGGACCGTCAGGTCCCGGTTCTCGAAGCCGTCCTTCAGCTTCGGCAGCGCGGCGCGCACACGCCTGACGGTCTCTTCGGATTCGGCCCAGAAACGGGTCTGGACCTGTGAACCCGTAATCGCCACGTGTACATGCAGCGGTCCGAGCCCGGGCAGATCCAGGGCAAGTTCGGCACGCCAGGTGGGTTCGTCGGATGATTCGTGCTGTCGGGGTTCCTTCTCCAGCAGCAGGTGGATCAGGTCCACGCCCTGCTGGTTGCGCAGCGGCAGTTCCAGGAGCCATCGGGGCAGGCCGGATTCCGCGCTCTCCACGGCGCTCCATTGGTGCAGCACCATGCGCGCAAGGGCGGCGTCAGTGCGCGTGCGCAGTGTCTCCAGCAGGGCCTCGCGCCCCAGGTGAACGAGATGGGCTTCCATCCGCGGTTGCGGGGTCGGTGATTGACCGGGGCTGGGCGGGGGCGGGATGTTCGCGTTGCGCACGTTCGGCGGTGGCTGGGCCGAGACCGGGAAGGCGCGCAGGCGTGCCGCCAGTGACAGCAGCGCCGACTTGAGATTGGCGGCCGGAACCGAAGCCGAGCCCGACGAGGCAACTGCCTGAACCGCAAGGGTGCTCTCGTGAAACAGGCCCGAGTCACGCACCGCCTGCCGCAGGCCCTGCGCGTTTGTTGCCTGGTCCATGGGGGTCAGCTGTTGCGCAACCTTCAGGACTTCCGCACGAACGGGTTGGGGCAGGGTCTGAAGACGCTGCGGCTGCGCGTCAAGCCATGACAGGGCGGCCAGCAGATGGGCCTGACTGCCTTGGACGGGCAACAGGCTGGTGAGCCAGTTTGCGGATAGGATGCCCGGTTGCGCGGGCGCCGTCGCTACCGATGGAGACGGTGCGGGGGAATGAGGCACCGGGACCTGGGTCGCGGCGGTCGCTGCGGGACTGACAAGATTGAGTACGGGTCGGGCACCGGCCTGCACCACCTGCAGCAGCAACCTGGTCCCCTCGGGCACCCGGGTCGGCAGTTGCACCGCCAGCTGCAGCTGGCCGACGCGGATCTCGGCGCGGGTGCTGCCGCGTTCCGAACGCACGACCAGCGCATCCAGGATCTGTCCGGCCCGCCATCCCGATGTCTGCGGATTCGAACCGCTGAGTATGACTGTCTGGGCCGGCGGGGGGATCTGCATGACGGGGGCCGAGGTTTGGCGGGAGTTCAGTATCGGACAGGCACATCCCCCTTGCCAAGGCAACGCACCGTCCTGCCGCCACCGGCCGGCGCGCGAATCATGAGCTTTGTCGGATCCCGCCTTCATCAATTGGGGCAACCGGGAGACTGTCCCCCAAGTGGATAATGGACGCCCGTGCCACGAAAATGCGAAGGTAGGCATCGGCAAAATTGGGAAGGTTCCGGTCACATGGTGAAGGTACTGTTCGTCTGCATGGGCAACATCTGTCGGTCACCCATGGCCCAAGGGGCTTTCGAGATGCTCGTCAACGACGCGGGCATCGGCCACCTGATCAAGGTGGATTCGGCGGGCACCCATGCCTACCACGTGGGTTCGCCGCCGGACGAGCGCGCACAACGCACAGCCCATGGCCGGGGTATCGACATCAGTGGACAGCGGGCACGCCTGCTCGAACCCGATGATTCGGAGGCGTTCGACTACGTGCTCGTCATGGACGAGGACAATCTGGAGAATGCCAGGCGGGTGAGCCCGCCGGAGCACCACGAGCGTATCCGACTGTTCCTGGATTTCGCGGAGGATCTGCCGGATCGCGAGGTGCCGGATCCGTACTACGGTGGCAACGCGGGATTCGACCGCGTCATGGACATGGTGCAAAGTGCTGCCGAGGGACTGCTAGACGATCTCAAGCGCCGATACCGGTTCTGACCCGAATATTGTGTCGGCCCACGGTGTCATGGGCCGAAGTGACAGGGGCGATCGGAAGATCGCCCCCGTCTGGTTTTCAGCCTCGTCCTTCCCGGTCCGACGGGTCGGCTTCTGCGGTTTCCGTGCGACGGGGACGCTCGGATTCGGCGTTCCGTGTACGTTCGCTGTCGCCGGAGCCAGGCGTAGACCCGGACCCGGAGCCGGATTCGGCCGGCGCAGAGCGAGGCACTGGCTGCAGTTCCGGCCGGCTTTCCGGCCGGGGGACCGGGGTTGCCACGTTCTCCGCCTTCGATGCGGGGCTTCCGTCCGCTGTGTTGAGGTCCCGCGTCGGCGCAGGGGCCGCAGGCGCTCTTGGCGGCAGCCCGGGCGGCTGGGCAGCAGCAGTATCCGGTTGTGCGGGAGCGGGCTTGTCCCGTTGCGGGGTCGGGCTTTCGCCGGATGGAGACGTTCGCTCGTCCGGGCGGGTTGCCTGCGCGGGTTGTTCCCGATTCGACGTGTCAGCCCGGGCAGGGGCGGGTGACCGCACTTCCGGCGGCGACTCGGGCTCCTTGGCCGGTGCAGGACGCGGGCCGGCGTCGGGCGCCTTCTCACGCTCCGCGTCAACCTTGGGCGGTGCCGCCTCGGCGGACTTGCCGCGCTGTTCCTCACGTAAGGGAGCGTCCTTTTCCGTGGAACCGGTGCGGCTCTGGGTGTCCGAGCCGCTGGTCTGTTGCTCCGAACCGGACGAGTCCTCACCACCGCCACGTCGGCGGCGGCGTCCACCGCGGCGTCCGCGGCTGCGCCCCGAACCGGACCTGCGGCCTTCGCTGCCGCCGTCGGCGTCCTGTTCGGGCTTGTTCGGGGTTTCCTTGGCGCCCGCCGGGGCCTTCGTGGCGGCGGGTTTTGGTTTCTTGCGCTCTTCCACCGCGGTGCCTTCGTCGGAACTGCCGCGCCGATTGCTGCGGCCGCGCCCCCCACTACCCCCACTACGGCGGTTTCCGCGACCGCGCGCGCTGCGCCCGCTCTCTTCATCCCGCGAACTGCTGCGCGATGCGCCGCGATCGCTCGGCCCACGTGTGCCGCTTTCGCCTTCGGAGGTCGTCTCACTGCTCCCGGTGCCGGCGAACAGGCTCTTCCAGACCCGGGTGAAAAATCCCGGTTGCGGGATTGCCCCGGGCGCCGTTTCAGGCGCCGGCGGCTCTGGCGGCCTGGGGGCCGGTATGGGCGGGCGGATGGTTTGTACGGCCGGGCGCTCGATGCTGGGCAGTTCCGTCGTGTCGGTGATGACTTCCTCCACATCGGGTTCCGGCAACATCTGGTAACTGCTCTTGTCGCGCAGATCCTCGGGCACGTCGTCGAAGCGAATGCGACGGACCTGGAAATGCGGTGTCACCATGTCCGGCGTCGGCACCAGGGTGACCATGACGCCGTGGCGCCGCTCGATGGCATTTACGGCGTCACGCTTTTCGTTGAGCAGGAAGGTGGAGACATCCACCGGCAGCTGTGCGAGCACGCGGCCGGTCTTCTCCTTCATGGCTTCTTCCTCGATGAGGCGAAGCACGGAGAGGGCGAGTGACTCGACGCTGCGGATGTGTCCGTGTCCGCTGCAGCGGGGACACACGATCTGGCTGGATTCGCCCAGTGAGGGACGCAGGCGCTGGCGCGACATCTCGAGCAGGCCGAAGCGCGAGATGCGCCCCACCTGAACGCGGGCCCGGTCCATTTCCAGGGCGTCGCGCAGCCGGTTCTCCACCTCGCGCTGGTTGCGGGCCGGCCCCATGTCGATGAAGTCGATGACGATCAGGCCGCCCAGGTCCCGCAGGCGCAACTGGCGGGCGATCTCGTCGGCTGCCTCCAGATTGGTGTTGAGCGCCGTATCCTCGATGTCGCTGCCCTTGGTGGCGCGGGCGGAGTTGACGTCGATGGAGATCAGGGCCTCGGTGTGATCGATGACGATGGCGCCCCCGGAGGGGAGCGTGACCTGGCGCTGGAAGGCCGCCTCGATCTGGCTCTCGATCTGGTACCTGTTGAACAGCGGGACGTGCTCTTCGTAGAGCTTGAGCTTGCGCAGGTTGTTGGGCATGACCTGCTGCATGAACTCCTGGGCCTGCCGATACACGGCCGGATCGTCGATGATGATCTCGGCGATGTCGTTGCGCAGGTGATCGCGCAGCGCCCGGATGATGACGTTGCTTTCCTGGTAGACGAGGAAGGGCGCCTTGCGGCTCTCGGCGGCCTCGGTGATGGCGGCCCAGAGCGTCTTGAGGTACTCGAGGTCCCACTGAAGCTCTTCCACGGCGCGGCCCACGCCCGCCGTGCGCGCGATCAGGCCCATGCCCTGGGGGACCTCCAGCTGGCTGAGTGCTTCGCGGATCTCGCTGCGGTCCTCGCCCTCGATACGCCGGGACACCCCACCCGCGCGGGGGTTGTTGGGCATGAGCACGAGATAGCGGCCGGCCAGGCTGACGAAGGTTGTCAGCGCGGCGCCCTTGTTGCCGCGCTCTTCCTTCTCAACCTGGACAATGAGTTCCATGCCCTCCTTGACCAGGTCCTTGATGGAACCGCCGTTGCCGCCATCGTCCTGGCCACCGCCGGGCAGGCAGCTGCGGGCGATCTCCTTCAGGGGAAGGAAGCCGTGGCGTTCGGAACCGTAGTTAACAAACGCGGCCTCGAGACTGGGTTCAACCCGGGTGACGACCGCCTTGTAGACGTTGGCCTTTTTCTGTTCCCGTGAGGGGACTTCGATGTCCAGGTCGTAGAGCTTCTGGCCATCGACCATGGCCACACGCAGCTCTTCGGGCTGCGTGGCATTGATCAGGATTCGTTTCATGAAAGGGTTCTCGAAGGGTCGGTCTTGCCGCGCCGCCCGGTCCGGGGACCAGGCCTTCGTCCATCGCCGCGGGCACGTGCGTGCGGGCGCGCATCAACAGCAGCGCACACAGGCACCACCAGGGGATCATTTCTCCCATGGGCCGGCCGGCAAAGGATGCGTGGGCAAGGTTGTTCATTTGATCGCTCGGGTACTTGCGTTCCTGCTTCATTCCGGGCGGCGCAACCAGACGGCAGAATGCCGCGTCCGGCCGCCGGCCGGGGAAAATCTGCTGGTCACGATGGTGGAGGGCGATTCGGACACCGCAAGGAATGGGCCGGCGCAGGGGAGATCAGCCGATCCTTCCCTCGTGACACCCCATGATACCAATTGGCAAGTAGGCGTTCAAACCCTTGATGAATCGGTTATTATCCCGATCCCGACCGAATACCCCGCCCATGAAAGAGCCAACCTCTCCAGTGTCGCGCGTCGTCCTGGTCCGCGTTGAGCCGGATCAGGCCGGGCAGCGCCTGGACAATTTCCTGCTGGGACGTCTCAAGGGGGTACCCAAGAGCCATGTGTACCGCCTGTTGCGCAAGGGCGAGGTGCGGGTCAACAAGGGGCGCGCGCGGCCGGATTATCGGCTGAGCGCAGGGGACCAGGTGCGCATTCCCCCGGTTCGGCGGTCCATCCCGGCGGACGGAAGAGAATCCCGACCCCTGCCCGATGACCTGGCCCGAACCCTGGAGAGGGCGATCCTGCTGGAGGACGACAACGTACTCGTGCTGGACAAGCCGCCGGGGCTGGCCGTTCACGGCGGCAGTAACGTGCGCGTGGGGCTCATCGAGGCCATGCGCCGGATCAGGCCCGCTGCCCCCTTCCTGGAACTGGCGCATCGACTGGATCGCGAGACGAGCGGCTGCCTGGTGCTGGCCAAGCGCCGCGAGGCGTTGCTGGCCTTCCACGCCGCCCTCAAGGCAGGCGGGGTGGACAAGCACTATCTCACCCTGCTGGCCGGCGTCTGGGAGGGTGGTCCGCGCCGCGTGTCCGAGTCACTGACCCGCGAGGGGCCCCGAACGCGGGTGCGCAATGCAGTGGTGGACGAGGGCGGAAGAAGCGCCGAGAGTTTCTTCTATCCCCGTCGGCATTTCACCGACTGCACACTCATGGGGGTTGAAATCGGTACCGGCCGGACCCATCAGATCCGAGTGCACGCCGCCCACGAAGGATTTCCCGTGGCCGGTGACAGCCGGTACGGGGATTTCGACTTCAACCGGCGCATGAAGCGCCTGGGCCTGAAGCGTCAGTTTCTGCATGCGGAAAGCCTGCGCTTTCACCTGCCGGGGCGCGACCGGCCTTACCATGTGCAGGCGCCATTGCCGGCCGATCTCGAATCGGTACTGGAACGCCTGGAACCTGTGGACGTCTGAGTGTTTTCCGAATGTTTCTTTGCCACAGAGGTCACAGAGGTCACAGAGAAAGAAACGCAGGCAGCGCACGAGTTGACTCTGTGCCCTCTGTGTCCTCTGTGGCTCAAGATTGATTCGAACCTGCATGTCATCCAAACCGTATCAACTACTGGTATTCGACTGGGACGGGACGCTGATGGATTCGGCGGCCCGGATCGTGTCCTGTCTGCGCGGGGCGATTGCGGATACGGGGGCGGAGGAACGCGACGAATCCGCGCTGCGCGATATCATCGGGCTGGGTCTGGACGAGGCCATCCTCGCCCTCTACCCGGGTGCCGGGAATCGCTTTCTCGCGGACTTTCGCGAGGCCTACCGGGTCCATTTCCTGGAGCGCGACGAGACGCCCTCGGCACTGTTCCCGGGCGTGGGGGAAATGCTGGCCGCCCTCGAGTCGGCGGGCTACTGGCTTGCGGTGGCTACCGGCAAGTCCCGCCGGGGCCTTGACCGGGTGCTGGACGACACCGGTCTCGCGCGGCATTTTCTCTCGACCCGCTGCGCGGACGAGACCTTCTCGAAGCCCAATCCGGCCATGCTCAACGAGATCATGAATGAACTGGGCCTGGGCCCGGAGGATACACTCATGATCGGCGACAGCGAGTACGATATGCTCATGGCCAGCAACGCGGGTACCGATCGCCTGGGAGTCACTTATGGCGTGCACGGCGGACAGCGGCTTTCGCAGCACAGTCCGGTGGCGCTGATGGATGATCTGAGGGTGCTCCCCGGTTGGCTCTCCAGAACTGTGAAGGTGGAATTGGGAAGTGCGAAGTGAATGCACTGATTCCCACTTCCAGATTTCCGCTTCCCACCTCAGAAAAGGATCGATTCCATGTCTCAAGAAAACTGGGAACGTGATGCCCTGACCAGGATCGCCCTTGCGGGCGTTCAGGAACAGCGCAGAGCGCGGCGCTGGGGTATCTTCTTCAAGCTGCTGGGTTTTGCCTATCTGTTCCTCCTGCTGGGGCTGTTCCTGACGGGGCCGTTCGCCACGGACACGCGCAAGGCCGGTCCGCATACTGCACTGGTGGATCTGCAGGGCGTGATCACTGAAGGCAGCCAGGCAAGTGCGGATCTGGTGACCCAGGGGCTGCGCAACGCGTTTCGCGACAAGAACACCGAGGCCGTGCTGCTGCGCGTGAACAGCCCCGGCGGCAGCCCGGTTCAGTCGGCCTACATCAACAACGAAGTGCGCCGGCTCAAGGAGGCGCATCCGGATACGCCCGTGTACGCAGTGATCAGCGACGTGGGCGCATCGGGCGGCTATTACGCGGTGGTGTCCGCGGACTGGATCTACGCCGATGCCTCCAGTGTCGTGGGTTCCATCGGCGTGCGTATGGATGGTTTCGGACTGGTGGACGCCATCGACAAGCTGGGCATCGAACGCCGGCTGATGGTGGCCGGAGACAACAAGGCCCTGATGGATCCGTTTCTCCCCGTGAAGCCGGAGGACCAGGCCCACGTGCAACGCCTGCTCGACAACATCCATACACAGTTTGTGGATGCGGTGAAGACGGCGCGCGGGGATCGCCTCAACGGGTCTGACGAAGAACTCTTCGGGGGGCTGATCTGGACCGGTGACGAGGCCCTGGAACTGGGCATCATCGACGGCCTCGGCAGCCCCGGCTACGTGGCCCGTGAAGTCATTGGCCAGGAGAACATCGTCGACTTCACCCCGCGCCAGGATCTCCTGCGCCGCCTCGCCGACAGCTTCGGCGCAGCCATCGGTCGGGCCATCGTCAATCTCGGCGAACCTGCCATTCGGTGAGATTTCCGAAAAGGCCTGTTTTAACCACGAAGCACACGAAGAGCACGAAGAGCACGAAGAGCACGAAGAGCACGAAGAAAGAAAAAAAGTTTCTCTCGCAAAGCCGCAAAGCACGCCAAGAAGATCAATAGGGCGGGCATGCCCGCCGAACCGGAATCTATCAAGGTGCGGTCGGCGCCCATGGGGCGCCCTATGCATAGATCGCTTTTCTTTGCGTGCTTTGCGGCTTTGCGAGAGAAAGGGTTTTTCTAATTTGAGTTTCTTCGTGCTCTTCGTGTGCTTCGTGGTTAAACAACGATTCTCAATACCCCGAAGTCAGTCTTCCACCGGCGTGACGTGGACGATGACGCCCATCAGGGGGTGATCCAGGTAGTGGGTTTCGCCGGAGCGCATGCGCCGGCGTTCGGTGACGTGGCTCTCGGCGAATTGATCGCCCTCCAGGGTTGTCACGTGATCGCCGGGCAACCGGTCGCCGGTGGCGGGGCGGTAGAGCAGGTCGGTGTGGATGTGCAGGAAGCGGGCGAGCGTCAGGGTGATCACGCCGTCCACTTCATACAGCAGCTCCGGTTCGTCCGGTTGCTCGGGCACGCCTCCGAGCACCGGCTGGATCTGCCATGGCGCGAACGGCGGTGGCTCGAAGGCGGGCGGCATGCGGCCGAGGACCTGGCCTGACCGGATACGCACTGGTATCGCCTGCTCCTGCGGCAGTCCCGGTTGCTCCCAGGCGTAGCTTGCGATCACGTCGTAAAGGGGCGACTGTTCGAGCCGGTTGACCACGCCGCGCAGGCCGAAGGGTGTGCCCGATACATCGCGAAACAGGTGGTCCACCTCGTCCTCATCCAGTTCGGTCAGGTCCAGCGCATGCTCAAGCCCCGCCACATCACCGCTGCGCCACACTTCTTTCAGCAGGGCGTCGGCGTCGGTGTGGCGCAGGAGCACCACTTCCACCCGGTACATGCGCGGCTCTTCCGCCGGCAGTTTCCCGGGCAGGATGGCGGTCACGGCCAGCGCCACCAGGAGGAGGAGAGGGAACAGGGGAGAATGCGATCGGCATCGTGTCATGAATCGGGTGTCCATATGGTGGCGGGGGTCCGCATCAGGCGGCCTCCTGCTTGAGCGCCAGCGTGGCGATGATGCGCTTTACGGCCTGAATGCGTGCTTCCAGATTGTCCATGGGCTCATGAAAGCGCAGGCGCTGTTCCGGGTCCAGCCTGAACTTCTTCGGGTCTGACTGAATCAGTGCGATCAGGCGTGCAGGATCCAGGTTCGGATTAGGCTGGAAGGTGAAGCGTCCGCCCTCGGGTCCCGCCTCCAGCTTGCGCACGCCCAGCGGTTGCAGGCGCAGCCGCAGTTCCGTAACGGCGACCAGATTCCTGGCCTGCTCGGGCAGCAGCCCGAAACGATCGATCATCTCCACCTGCAGTTCACGCAGCGCGGTTTCCGACTCGCAACTGGCGATGCGCTTGTAGAGTATCAGGCGCGTGTGCACGTCCGGTACGTAGTCGTCCGGCAGCAGCGCGGGCACCCCGAGGTCCACTTCCGTCACGTCCGCCATGGGGCGGTCCAGGTCCGGCACCTCGCCCTTCTTCATGGCCGTGACCGCGCGTTCCAGCAGTTCATTGTAGAGTGTGAAGCCGATCTCATGAATCTGCCCGCTCTGGTCCTCGCCCAGCAGCTCACCGGCGCCGCGGATCTCCAGGTCGTGTGAGGCCAGGGTGAAGCCCACGCCCAGGTCCTCCAGAGATTCGATGGCCTCGAGCCGCTTGACCGCGTCGGCGGTCATCGCCGACGGATGCGGGGTGATGAGGTACGCGTAGGCACGATGATGGGAGCGCCCCACGCGGCCGCGCAACTGGTGCAGCTGGGACAGCCCCAGCTTGTCGGCACGATCGATGACGATGGTGTTGGCGGTGGGTACGTCGATGCCGCTCTCCACGATGGTGGTGCACACCAGCACGTTGTGACGTCGGTGATAAAAGTCCAGCATCACGCGCTCCAGTTCGCTTTCGCGCATTTGCCCGTGGGCGATGCCGATGTCGGCGCCCGGCACCAGTTCCGCCACCTGCCGTGCCGCACGCTCGATGGTTTCCACGCTGTTGTGCAGGAAGTACACCTGTCCGCCGCGGCGGATCTCGCGCGTGATGGCCTCCTGGATGAGGCTGTCGTTCCACTGGCTGATGAAGGTCTTGATGGCATGCCGTTCCATGGGCGGCGTGGCGATGATGGACAGGTCGCGCAGTCCGGACAGGGCCATGTTGAGCGTGCGCGGAATCGGCGTGGCCGTGAGGGTGAGCATGTCCACCTCGGCGCGCAGCGCCTTGAGGCGCTCCTTGTGCCGGACACCGAAACGGTGTTCCTCGTCGATGATGACCAGGCCCAGGCGCTTGAACTTGACGTCACCCTGGATGAGCTTATGGGTGCCTATGACGATGTCCACCCGGCCGTCCGCCAGCCCTTCCAGCGCGGCCTTTTGCTCCTTCGCGGACCGAAAGCGCGACAGGGTTTCTATCCGGATCGGCCACTCTGCGAACCGGTCGGAAAAGTTCTGGAAGTGCTGCTGGGTGAGCAGCGTCGTGGGCACCAGCACCGCCACTTGCTTGCCGCTGTTGGCCGCCACGAAGGCAGCGCGCATGGCCACCTCCGTCTTGCCGAAACCCACGTCGCCGCACACCACGCGGTCCATGGGTCGATCCGAGGCCATGTCGTCGAGCACCGCCTCGATGGCGCGGGCCTGGTCCGGCGTCTCCTCGAACGGAAAGCCCGCGGCAAAGGCCTGGCAGTCGGTGGCCTGGATATCGAAACTGTGGCCCTTGCGCGCGGCGCGCCGTGCGTAGATATCCAGGAGTTCGGCGGCCACGTCCCGGGCCTTCTCCGCCGCCTTGCGCCGGATGCGGGCCCACTGCTCGCCGCCCAGCTTGTGCAGTGGCGCATGTTCCGTGTCCGCGCCGGTGTAGCGACTCACCAGATGCAGTGAGGACACGGGTACGTAGAGCTTGTCACCGCCGGCGTACTCAAGTGTCAGGAACTCCGCCTCCTGACCGCCCACAGACAGCTTCTGCAGGCCCAGGTAGCGGCCGACGCCGTGCTCCTCGTGAACCACGGGTGCACCCGGGTGCAGGTCGGTGAGATTGCGGATGACTGCGTCCGAGTCCCGTGTCGGGCGCCTGCGCCTGCGCTCCTGCCGCGCCCGCTCGCCGAAAAGGGCGGACTCTGTGACGACCGCCAGCCCGCAACAGGCCAGCCGCATGCCGTCCTCGATGGGCGCGACGGTGATGGCGAGGGGGGCATTGCTTTCCAGGAACTCCTGCCAGTCGTCCACCGGCGCGGGTACGAGCCCGAAGGGACGCAGACTGTCGATGACGAACTCCCGACGTCCGGCGGACTCGGCGGCGATCAGCACCCGTCCGTCGAAGCCGTCCAGAAACGTCTTGAACGCCGCCGCGGGATCCGCCTGGCGGACGTGGATGCGCACATCGGGCAGCGCGCCCACGTCGAAGTTGACGCCTCCGGCCACCTGTTCCAGCTGTTCCGGCCGTTCCACGCGGATACCGGGCCGCCCGGTGAGTTGCGCCTTCAGTTCATCCAGGCCGAGAAATAGTTCCTCCGGGGCGTGGATGGGACGCTCGCGGTCGTGCCGGCGCTGTTCGTAACGCTGGGCCGCCTGGTTCAAAAAGTCGTCGGCCGCGGTCTCGATGTCGCCGGCCTGCACCAGCCGGACGTTGCGGGGCAGATAGTCGAACAACGTGTCCAGAGCGTCGAAAAACAGGGGCAGGTAATACTCGATGCCCGCCGGGGCGGCGCCCTGGCTCACGTCACGGTAGATGACGCTGGCCTGGGGATCGCCCTCGAAGCGGGTGCGGTAGCGCTGGCGAAAACCCCGGATGGCCTCTTCATCCATGGGAAATTCGTGGGCGGGCAGCAGGCGCAATGCATCCACGGTCTGCAGGCTGCGCTGCGTTTCCGGATCGAAGCTGCGGAGGGTCTCGATCTCGTCGTCCATGAGATCGATCCTGTAGGGCACGTCGCTGCCCATGGGGAAGAGGTCGACGAGCGAGCCGCGTACCGCGAATTCGCCGTGTTCCATGACCTGGCTGACACAGTGGTATCCGGCCTGCTCCAGATTGCGGCGCATGGTATCGCGGTCCAGGCGATCGCCTGCGGCCAGCATCAGCACCTGCCCCTGCAGCCAAGCCCTGGGCGCGATGCGCTGCATGAGGGTGTTGACCGGCACCACCAGGATGCCGCGCTGCATTGCGGGCAGTCGGGAGAGCACCTCCAGGCGCCGCGAGATGATGTCCTCGTGCGGCGAGAACAGGTCGTAGGGCAGGGTCTCCCAGTCGGGGAGCGTCAGGACCTGCGGGTCATCCCCGGACAGGAAGAACGCCAGTTCCTGGGCGAGGATCTCGGCCTCCCGGGTGTCCGGCACCATGACCATCCCGAGGCCGTCGTGATCCTTGAGCGCCCGCGCGATGGCCAGTGCACGGGCGGCACCATAGAGCCGGCCCCAACGGCGCAGGCCGGGCTGATCCGGCAGGGCCGGCGGTGTCAGGGGGCTGTGCAGGGACTGCGCGGACATCTGGACGGTCGGTATACAGGCAAACGGCCGCCCATTCTACTGCACTGCGGGGGGTGGTGCAGTAAAGGAGTGGAGGGGGAAGTGAGAAGTGTGAATTGGGAAGTGGGAAGGCACCACCCCCTCCCGGGCCCTCTCGCTGAAGCACAGGGAGAGAACCCCCTCTTCCGCTTGCGGGGGAGGGCCGGGGAGGGGGCCTTGCTACTTGGGAGCTACTTCGTAGTGCGCATGCCGATCAGGCTGTAGGCGGGGCACCAGCTGATGACGGCGGTGGCCAGCGGGATGATGCCGATCCAGCCCCAGGGCGTCTGCGGTCCGATGAAGACCAGGCTGATGAGCACGATCCCGACTATGGCCCGAATCACCCGGTCCGCCACTCCCATGTTCTTCATGGTTGCCATGTCCATATCCGTCTCCTCCCGGTCAAAGGGAACATGCAATAAGCATAGATCGAGCCGCGCCGGATTGCAGCAGGCCGGCGTATGGATCCTGGTCGGGTCGGGCTAAGTGGAATGTGAAATCAGAAAAGCCGGAACCGCGAAGGGCGCGAAGGTATGCGCGAAGAACGCAAAGTAAGTCATTTGTGGGAAAGACCTCGCGTACTTTGCGCATACCTTCGCGCCCTTCGCGGTTCGCTTTCCGGCGGTCTGAGTTCAGTCCCGGTAGCGCTTCAGCAGATCCTGGTAGGCGTCGATGCGCCGATCGCGCAGGTAGGGCCAGATGCGGCGCACCTGTTCGGCGCGGGAGATGTCCACCTCGGCCACCAGGACCGTTTCGCGGTCCGTGGGGGCCTGGGCGAGCAGTTCCCCCTGCGGGCCGCACACGAAGCTGCTGCCCCAGAATGTGCTGCCGCTCGTGACGCCGCTCGGGTCCGCTTCAAAGCCCACCCGGTTTACACTCGCCACCGGCAGTCCGTTGGCCACGGCGTGCGCCCGCTGGATCGTTATCCAGGCGTCGCGCTGTCGGGCCTGCTCGTCCTCGGGGTCGTCGGGGTTCCAGCCGATGGCCGTGGGATAGATCAGCAGTTCCGCCCCGGCCAGTGCCATGAGCCTTGCCGCTTCCGGAAACCACTGGTCCCAGCAGACCAGCACGCCGAGCCGGCCCACGGAGGTATCCACGGGTTCAAAGCCCAGATCGCCGGGGGTGAAGTAGAACTTCTCGTAGTAGCCGGGATCGTCCGGAATGTGCATCTTGCGATAGCGCCCGGCCAGCCGGCCGTCGGCATCCAGAACCACCGCCGTGTTGTGGTAGATCCCCGCGGCACGGCGCTCGAACAGGGAACCGACGACCACCACGCCATGCTTTGCGGCAGCCTCCGACAGCGCCTGCGTGCCGGGGCCAGGAATGGGCTCGGCCTGGTCGAACACGGCGGTGTCCTCCGTCTGGCAGAAGTACAGGCCGGTGTGGAGTTCCTGGAGCACCACCAGCCCGGCCCCGGCATCCGCCGCCTCACCGATGGCCTTCAGGCTCTTCGCCAGGTTGGCCTCACGGTCGGTGCTGTTGGCTTGCTGCACGAGTGCGATCTTCATGGTGGAGTTCCGGGGATGGGATTGGTGGCGTGTTTAAAAGGATTTTCGACGCAAAGACGCGAAGACGCAAAGGAACGCAAAGAAATACCCTGTTGTCTTCCGACTAACGGTGAGATCTCCACCTTCCCTGCGAGACACAGAAATCGGAGTTATAACCGTGTCGCCGCAATCAAGTACCGCAATGAGGCATCGACACACCGAAAGCCAACAGCCAAAGATCTTCTTTGCGTTCCTTTGCGTCTTCGCGTCGAGGCTTTTCCCGCCTGAAACCCGCTAACCCAACACGCCCTCCGGCAACTGCATGGTGACACAGTGGAGGCTGCCGTACTGGCGGATGAGGGTGCGGCAGTCGATGCCGATGATCTCCCGATCCGGGAACACCGCGCCCAGGCGCTCGAGGGCGACAGTGTCGGTGGGGTCGTCATAGACGGGTACCAGCACCGCGCCGTTGATGATGAGAAAGTTGGCGTGGGTGGCGGGCAGGCGCCGGCCGTCCTCGTCGCGCACGGGCGCGGGCAACGGCAGGGCGACGAGGCGGTACGGGTCGCCCGAGGCGGTGCGCAGGGCACGGAGTTCGGTCTCCATGGCCCGAAGGGGGGCGTGGTGAGGATCGTCCGGGTCATCGCAGGTGACGTACGCGATCGTGTCCGGGGTGCACAGGCGTGCGAGCGTGTCCACGTGGCCGTCGGTATCGTCACCCTCCAGTGCGCCGTGTTCCAGCCAGAGCACCCGCCGTACACCCAGAAAGCCCTTGAGCGTAGCCTCGATGTCCGCCCGACTCAGACCCGGGTTGCGGGTGGGGGTGGGCAGGCAGCCGGCGGTGGTGAGCAGTGTCCCCTGGCCGTCGGACTCGATGGAGCCACCCTCGAGCACCAGGTCGATGGTTTGCAGCGGGGTTTCGCCGAACACGCCCGCGGCATGCAGCGCGGCGGTGATGCGGTTGTCGTCATCGGCCGGGTACTTGCCGCCCCAACCGTTGAAGCGGAAGTCGAGCAGCACGGGGCGGCCGTTTTCGATCACGGTGACGGGTCCGTGGTCCCGCGCCCAGGTGTCGTTGGAGGGGGCGATGGCCGTCAGGGTACGTTCAAGGTCTGCGCCCGCCCGGCGCAGGCACGCGATGACGTGGCGTTCATGGTCGGCGTCGCGGCACACGACCAGGAGCCGCTGGAAACGGGTCACGGCGGTGCCGATCGCCGCAAAGGCTGTATCGGCCTCCTCGATCAGGGTGGCCCAGTCGCTTCGATCATGGGGCCATGTGAGCATGACGCCGCTCTGGGGCGCCCACTCGGCGGGCAGTATCCGGGTCATGCGTGTCGGCCGGCGGCCGCGGTGAAGTGGTGGTTCTGAACGGGCGAGGTGAGGCTGACCATGTGTGGGATGGCCGGGCCTGCTTCGAGTCCGGCAGGCCTTACGGTTGATCCAGATCCGCGCGGCGCACCACGGTGTGGATCACAAAGGAGCCCTCGAAGAAGACGGAGTAGCCGTCGTAGTCCCAGCGACTGATCGGCGGTTCTCCCACGGCCGGATGACGGGCGTCCGGCTCCCCGTACCGGGAGATTACGGTGCGCTCATGCATGCCGCGCGTGGGCTGATCCGCCCGTTCAACCACCACCGGTTCACCGTCCAGCATCAGGACATCCGCGCTGGCGGGAAGGGTCGCCAGACCAACGGCCAACAGGCAAAGCACGATTCCGCGTACAATGGGCATGATGCGCTCCGGCATGCTCAAAGGGGCATGGCCAGACTATAGCATTGAACTTCCGCATCAGGAAACCTGTCCAGGTTGTTGACCGTTCAGTGTTTTTGACCTTTCGTCGGCCCACAGAGCCCATTGGACCATTCATGCATTTCGATCCTCCCCTGACGGAGGCCACCCTGCTGCGGCGTTACAAGCGCTTCCTGGCCGACGTAAGGACGGCAGACGGACGGGAGTTTACGGCCCATTGCCCGAACACCGGTTCCATGCTCGGCTGCATGATGCCGGGATCGCGCGTATGGCTGAGTCGATCAGACGATCCGAAGCGCAAGTACGCCCATACGTGGCAACTGGTGGAGGCCGACGGCACGTCCGTGGGCATCAACACCGGACTGGCCAACCGGCTGGTGGAGGAAGCCCTCGCCGACGGTGTGATCACGGAACTGGCTCAATGGCCCGAAGTGCGCAGGGAGGTGCGCTACGGTGCCCGGCGCAGCCGCATCGACCTGCTGCTGGGAAACGGGGCCAGTCAGTGTTACGTGGAAGTGAAGAATGTCACTGCCGCGGTGGAGGACGGGGTGGCCGTCTTTCCGGACGCTGTTTCCACACGGGGTACGCGGCACCTGGAGGAGCTGATGCTCATGCGCGAGGCGGGTCAGGACGCGGCGCTGGTGTTTTGCGTGCAGCGCGCGGACGTGACCCGTGTGCGTCCCGCGGACGATATCGACCCGGTGTACGGCGCCCGGTTGCGCGAGGCGGCCGATGCCGGCGTGCAGGTGCTGGCCTACGGCGCCGATGTGAGCCCCGAGGCCGTCCGGCTGGTCCGGGCGCTGGATGTAGACCTCTCACCATGAATACCGGAGTCGCACAAACGTGTTTCGTCCATGCAAGCAGCCCCCGGCTGTGATTTAATCCGCCCCATGTTTCGTCCCCTGGAACTGTTCATCGGCCTGCGCTACACCCGCGCCAAGCGCCGCAATCATTTCATCTCGTTCATCTCGCTGATCTCCATGGTGGGGATCACCCTGGGCGTGATGGCGCTGATCACCGTGCTGTCCGTGATGAACGGCTTCGAGAAGGAACTGCGGGAACGCATCCTGGGCATGGTGTCACATGCCACCATCAGCGAGTTCACGGGCCGGTTGAGCGACTGGCAGGAATTGGCGGCTCGGGTCGAGGGTCAGCCGAATCTGCTGGGCGTCGCGCCGTATGTTCAGGCAGAGGGTATGCTCACGGCGGCCGGACAGGTGAGCGGTGCCATGGTGCGCGGCATCGTGCCGGATCAGGAGCGCACCGTGTCGCGGGTGTCCGAGCACATACGGTTCGGTAGTCTCGATCGCCTCGAGGACGGGGCCTACGGCATCGTGCTCGGCAGCGAACTGGCCAGGATCCTCGGGGTGGGCATGGGCGATCGGGTGACGCTCGTCACGCCACAGGCGTCCATCACACCCGCCGGAGTGATGCCGCGGCTCAGGCGCATGCTGGTGGTGGGCATATTCGAGGTGGGCATGTACGAATACGACCGGGGCACGGCGTTCATCCACCTGGACGATGCCCGGCGGGTCTTCCAGATGGGCGACGAGATCACCGGCCTGCGCCTGCGCATGGACGACATGATGCGCGCCCCGTTCATCGCCCGTGACCTCGCCAGGGATCTGGGAGGCGGGTTCTGGGTCAATGACTGGACCCGCCAGCACGCCAACTTCTTCCGTGCCGTGCAGACGGAGAAGACGGTGATGTTCATCATCCTGTTCCTGATCGTCGCCGTGGCCGCGTTCAATATCGTCTCCACCCTGGTGATGGTGGTGACCGACAAGCAGTCCGACATCGCCATCCTGCGCACGCTGGGCCTGACGCCGGGCTCCGTGATGGGCGTGTTCATGGTCCAGGGCACCCTCATCGGGTTCATCGGCACCACGATGGGCGTGATACTCGGTGTGCTGCTGGCACTGAACGTGGAGACCATCGTGCCTGCCATCGAGCAGATGCTGGGCCACCAGTTCCTGGCCCCCGATGTGTACTACATCAGCGATCTCCCGTCGGAACTGCGCACGACCGATGTGGTGCGGGTGGGCAGCCTCGCCTTTCTGATCACGGTTCTGGCAACCCTCTATCCGGCCTGGCGGGGTTCGCGCACCCAGCCCGCCGAAGCCTTGCGTTACGAATGACCATGGTGGACACCGACTTCAACAACGGGCCGGTCATCCAGGCCCGGGGCCTGTCCAAGACCTTCGACGAGGGCGGGCTCAAGGTCGCCGTCCTCAATGGGATCGATCTCGAGATCGAGGCCGGCGAGCGGGTGGCCATCGTGGGCGCCTCGGGCAGCGGCAAGAGCACCCTGCTGCACCTGCTGGGCGGGCTGGACCGACCCACGGCGGGCACGGTACGCGTGTGCGGGAAGGACATGGGCGCGCTGGGAGACGCCCAGCGCGGACGGGTGCGCAACCAGCATCTGGGGTTTATCTACCAGTTTCACCACCTGTTGCCGGAGTTCACCGCGCTGGAGAACGTGGCCATGCCCCTGTTGATTCGCGGCATGCACCCCACGGCCGCGTCCGATCGCGCACGCCACCTGCTGGAACGGGTGGGCCTGACCAACCGGCTCATTCACAAGCCCGGTGAGCTGTCCGGCGGCGAGCGCCAGCGCGCGGCCATCGCCCGCGCGGTCATCACCGAACCCCAGGCCGTGCTGGCCGACGAGCCCACCGGCAACCTGGACCGGCGCCGCGCCGAGGACATCTACCAACTCATGATGCGTCTGAACCAGTCTTCGGGTACGGCTCTGGTCGTGGTCACCCACGACATGGGCCTCGCCGAGCGAATGGACCGCGTGCTGACGCTGGTGGACGGGAAACTGTCCTGATGTAGTAGGAGCCCGGCCCTCCGGGCGAAGATTTTGGCGGACACACGTTCGCCCGGAGGGCCGGGCTCCTACGCTTTTCTGCGTTTCTTCGAGCTGAGGCGCCTCAGGATATGCAGGCGCCACAGCAATCGTATCGCGATGTAGCCGGTCAGGCCGGCCGCGGTGCTGAAGATCAGGCTCCCGGTCAACAGCGGCTTCCAGATCGGGAGCATGTCGTGGGTGAACCAGGACAGGCTCAGTTCGAAGTTGAACCCTATCTTGGGCTTGTCCAGCACTCGAAGCCCCAGCCGGTACGCGGCATAGAAGACCGGCCCCATGGTCAGCGGGTTGTTGACCCATACCAACAGGACCGAGATGGGCAGGTTGACCCGCACGAGAATGGCCACGGCGGCGGACACCACCATCTGGAACGGGATGGGCAGGAAGGCCACGAACAGGCCCACGGCAAATGCACCGGCCACGGAGCGCCGGTTCAGGTGCCAGAGGTTGGGATCGTGCAGCAGGGCGCCGAACAGGCGCAGGGATTCGTGATCCCGGACCCGATGGTACGAGGGGAACAGCCGCTTGATGAACTTTTTTGCCATGCAGAGTGATTGCGGGTTCTAATTGCTGCTCACGATCTGTTTGACCGGCCCACATGCCGGGTTCCCAGGGAGGGGAAAATGCCCGCAATCGCGCTCGGCTTCCTGCTGGGGGTATGGACACTTCAGCAACAGCCCCATCTGCCGTCTTTCGCGTGGTTGGCCGTAGTCCTCACCGCGGCGCTCGTGCCTGCAGTGGCATTGTACCGTCTGCGTGTCCGGAATCACCCCCGATGGCTGAGGCCCGTCGCCGCGTTCCTGCTGGGCGCCAGCGCGGGGTTTGCGTGGGCGCTGATCGATGCCCGCGCACATCCCGAAGACGCCCTGATCGATCACCGTGCGGACGTGGTTCTGGACGGCCGCATCGCCTCGCTGCCCGTGGTCTCGGACCACGTCACGCGTTTCCTGTTCGATGTGGCGGGGGACCGGGGTCCACGGCGCATCCGGGTGAGCTGGTACGGGGATGCCCCGCGGGTGGGACCGGGCGAGGCCTGGCGCCTGACTCTGAGGCTCCGTCAGCCGCGCGGTTACATGAATCCGGGCGGTTTCGACTATGAGGGCTGGTTGCGGCAGCAGGGCGTCTGGGCCGTGGCCAGTGTGCGCCCGGGTCAGGAAAACCGTCGGCTCGCGCGGGCGAGGGGCGGCGACGGCCTCGTGGACCGGGTCCGGCTGCGTATCGTCGAAGGATTTCGTGATTCCTCGGACGGTCGTACCTTCAACGGGGTGCTCATGGCCCTGGCGGTCGGCTATCGCCCGGACATCAGCGATGCGCACTGGGACGTGTTCCTCGCCACGGGTACGAATCACCTGATGGCCATCTCCGGCCTGCATATCGGTCTCATGGCGGGCCTGGGCTACGGCCTGGCTGCGTGGTTCTGGCGTCGCATTCCGGGGGCCCCGTTGCGGCTGCCGGTGCAAAGGGCCGGGGCACTGGCCGCCATCGCCACCGGCCTGGCCTATGCATTGCTGGCCGGCCTGTCGGTTCCCACCCAGCGTGCGCTGGTGATGCTGAGCGTGGCCATGATGGCCGTATGGCTGGGGCGTACCGGGCGGCCGTGGCATGTGCTGTCGGTGGCGCTGGTTGCGGTACTGCTTCTGGACCCGGCCGCAACGCTCGGCGCGGGGTTCTGGCTGTCCTTCGGCGCCGTGGCCGTGATTCTCCTGGCCGTGGCGGGTCGGTTGCGTGCACCCTCGGGCTGGCAGGCGGCTGTCACGATCCAGGTGGTGGTGGCCGTTGGTCTGACGCCGCTGCTGCTGATCCACTTCAACCAGACCTCGGTGGTCGCACCGCTGGCCAACGTGGCAGCCGTCCCCTGGGTGGGCCTTCTGGTGGTCCCGGTCACGCTGCTGTCGGCGGTGCTGATGCTTATCCACCCGGCGCTGGGTGCGTTGCCGGCGGACCTGGCCAACTGGCTGATGGGGATTGTCTGGTGGTGGCTCGATGTCCTTGCCGGGCTCCCCTTCGCCCGATGGCAGGCGGCGCGTCCGGCATGGACATTGTGGCTCGCGTCCGTGGGCATCGTGCTTTGGCTTGCCCCGGCCGGGATGCCGGGCCGTGTTCTGGCACCCGTCCTGTGCCTGCCTCTGTTGTGGCCGCCGGCGCCCGCCATCCCGGAGGGCGGCGTGCGTCTCACCCTGCTGGACGTGGGGCAGGGGCTGGCGGCCGTGATACAGACCCGTCATCACACCCTGGTCTACGATGCGGGCCCGGCGTTTCCTTCCGGCCTGGATACGGGGGATGCCGTCGTGGTGCCCTTCCTCCGCCACGCCGGCATCCGTCGCGTGGATCGCCTGGTCATCAGTCACTCCGACAACGATCATGCCGGGGGCGCAGCCAGCGTGCTGGCGCGCCTGCCCGTGGGCGCGGTGAAGGGTGTCTGGGGCCGCACGCAGGACCGTGTCCCGACACTGGACTGTGAGCGCGGCGCAAAGTGGCGCTGGGACGGTGTGACGTTCAGGGTACTGCATCCACCGCCGCACTGGGGCGATGACAACATTTCGTCCTGCGTGGTGCACGTCTCGGGGCCGGGCGGTTCGGTGCTCCTGCCCGGCGATGTGGACGGGCTGGGAGAAGCGGTGCTGTTGCGCCATGCCGGCCAGTCATTGCAGAGCGATGTGCTGGTGCTGCCCCACCACGGTGCCCGGGATGCCGCCAGCGGTGCTTTCCTGGACGCCGTCGCGCCACAAATGGCACTGGTGGGCGCGGGCTTCCTGAATCGCTACGGACATCCACATCCGGAAGTGATCGCGCGTTTGGAAGCGCGCGGAGTGCCGCTGCGGGGCACAGCGGAAGAGGGCGCCATGCGCGTGGACCTGTTCCCCGGAGAGGCCCTGCAAAGCCCGCCCGGCTGGCGCATCACGGCGCGTCGTTATTGGCACGGAGAATAGGGAAGGATTCAAGATTCAATATTCAAGATTCAAAGGGACAGCCAGGGCCTGGACCCACGCCGTGGGAAGTGAAACCACCTTGTCCTTTGAATCTTGAATCTTGAATCTTGAATCTTGAATATTGAATCCCCGAAGGGGCTCCTTCCGGCCCCTCGGGCAAATCAAGTATCATGTCTCGCGCCGGTGAGTGTGCCGGCACACGCTCATTTCCCGCGAGGTATCCGACACCGTGTACGAACTGGTCAAGGCAGGGGGGTGGTTGATGCTCCCCATCATCGCCTGTTCCGTGGTGGCGCTCGCCATCGTCGTGGAACGCTTCTGGAGTCTGCAGTACCGAAGAGTCATCCCGCGCCAACTGGTGGTACAGATCTGGCAGCTCATCCAGGCCGGACAACTGACTGAGGAACGCCTGCGCGAACTGCGCGACGGCTCCCCCCTGGGCCGCGTACTCACGGCAGGGCTGCTCAACCTGGGCCATTCACGCG
The DNA here is from genome assembly GCF_002000365.1 of Thioalkalivibrio denitrificans. Taxonomy (GTDB): domain Bacteria; phylum Pseudomonadota; class Gammaproteobacteria; order Ectothiorhodospirales; family Ectothiorhodospiraceae; genus Thioalkalivibrio_A; species Thioalkalivibrio_A denitrificans. The sequence continues at coordinate 22,621 of NZ_MVBK01000046.1, forward strand.
AGGTCATGAAGGAGGCCATCGAGGAGACCGGCCGCCACGTGGCCCACGATCTGGAACGCTTTCTCAACAGCCTCGGCACCATCGCCGCCATTACACCGCTGCTGGGTCTGCTGGGCACGGTGGTGGGCATGATTCAGGTGTTTTCCGTAATCACCGACGTGGGCGTGGGCAGTCCCGGCGAACTGGCCGGCGGGATCTCCCAGGCGCTCATTACCACTGCCGCAGGCATCTCCGTTGCGGTGCCGGCGCTGATCTTTCATCGCTATTTCCGCGGGCGCGTGGATGAACTGGTGCTGGAGATGGAGATGGAGTCCATCAAGCTGGTGGAGGTGATCCACGGCGAACGCGAGGCCGGGCGCACGTGAACTTCCGTCCGCGCCAGTCGGAGGACGTGGGCATCAACCTGACGCCACTCATCGACGTGGTGTTCCTGATGCTCATCTTCTTCATGGTGTCCACCACGTTCGAACGCCATGCCGAACTGCAGATCGACCTGCCGCGCGCCGAGACCGCCCAGGAAGAACAGCGCCGGGAGATCATCGAACTGGCCATCGACGCCCAGGGGCGCTATTTCGTGAACGGCCAGGAACTGGTGAACACGCGGCCGGAGACGCTGCGTGCGGCGTTGACCCAGGTGTCGGACGGCGATACGTCCCTGCCGCTGATCATCCGGGCCGATGCCAACACACCGCACCAGTCGGTGGTGACCGCGATGGACGTCGCCGCCCGGTTGGGCATCGCGCGCCTGTCCATTGCCACCACGCCCGACCGCGATCGCGACTGAGCCCATGGCGCGCGAACCGGAACACTACACCGGCGTGGAGGTCTACCGGCGGCTGCTGTCGTACTCCTTCCGTTACTGGCGCGTGCTGCTCCTGTCCGTGCTCGCCATGTCGGTGGTGGCCGCCACCGAGGCGGGCTTCGCCATCCTGATGCGTCCGCTCATGGATTCCGGCTTCGTGGAGCGGGACCCCAGCACGATTCGCTGGGTGCCGCTGGCGATCGTCGGGATATTCGCAGTGCGCGGTGTCGCGGAGTTCACCGCCTCCTACACCATGAAGTACGTGGGGCGCATGGTGGTCAAGCTGCTGCGCGGCGAGATGTTCGACCAGTTGCTGCGCATGCCGGTGCACCACTACGACCGTGCCACGTCCGGGCAGTTGATCTCCCGCCTCTCCTACAACGTGGAGCAGGTGGCCTCGGCTGCCACCGACAGTGTCACCATCCTGATCCGCGATTCGCTCACGGTCATCGGCCTGCTGGCCTGGATGCTCTATCTCAACTGGATGCTCACCCTAGCGGTGCTGCTCGTTGCGCCGGCCGTGGCGTTTCTGGTGAGCCAGGTCACCATGCGCTTCAGGCGCATCAGCCATCGCATCCAGCGAAACATGGGAGACGTGACCCAGGTGGCGCAGGAGGTCATCGAGGGCAATCGCGTGGTGAAGATCTTCGGCGGGGAGGCCTACGAGCGCGCCCGCTTCGGGGACATCATCGAGCGCAACCGCCGTCTGCACATGCGCATGGTCTTCACCCATGCCATGCACATGCCGCTTGTGCAGTTTGTCGGTGCGCTGGCGGTGGCGCTGATCGTCTGGCTTGCCACGCTGGAACCGATCATGGAGACCGTCACGGTGGGCACCTTTGTCTCCCTGATTACCGCGCTGCTTCTGCTGCTCAATCCGATACGTCGCCTGACCAACGTGAACCAGACGCTGCAGAAGGGTATCGCCGCCGGGCAGAACATCTTCGCGCTGCTGGACTCCGAGTCGGAGCGCGACAAGGGCGAGCTGCGCATCGCCCGGGCGCGAGGCGATATTCAGTATCGTGGCGTGCACTTCCACTACGACACCGACAAGGGGCCGGTCCTGCGCGGCATCGACCTGCATGTCCAGCCGGGCGAGACCGTGGCACTGGTGGGCCGATCGGGCAGCGGCAAGACCACGCTGGTGAACCTGCTGCCGCGCTTCTACGATCCGCAACAGGGCGAGGTGCTGCTCGACGGGGTCGACGTGCGCCAGTACCGCCTTGCGGACCTGCGCAACCAGATCGCCTACGTGGGCCAGCACGTCGTTCTTTTCAACGACACCATCGGGCGCAACATCGCCTATGGCAGCCTGAGTGAGGTCAGCGACGAGGACATCGTGCGCGCCGCCGAGGCGGCCCATGCCATGGAGTTCATCCGAGCCCTGCCGCAGGGCCTGGAGACTCCGGTGGGTGACAAGGGCGTCATGCTCTCCGGGGGGCAACGCCAGCGCCTCGCCATCGCCCGGGCACTGCTCAAGGACGCACCGATCCTGATCCTCGACGAGGCCACCTCTGCACTGGACACGGAGGCCGAGCGCCATATCCAGGCGGCGCTGGAGAACCTGATGCGCAACCGCACCACGCTGGTGATCGCCCATCGACTGTCCACGGTGGAGCGCGCCGATCGCATCATCGTCATGCAGGGCGGTGAGATCGTGGAGTCCGGGAGTCACTCCGACCTGATCGAACGCGACGGCGTGTATGCCCGGTTGCATCGCCTGCAGTTCGAGAGTCCGGGTGTCGTCTGATCCCTGGGGGGCGTCCCCCTGGCCCGTGTGGAGGCAGAACCTGCGCGACCGGCTGGCCGGGGCACATGCCCGCGCCAATGCGCGCAGCGGCTTTCTGCGCAAGCCGCCCGGACGGGGGCGCATCATCTGGATCAAGGCAGGAGGCACGGCGCAGTCCCTGCGTCTGGGCGTCGAACTGCTTGGCGCCATCCGTCAGAAGCGTCATGACGTGCGCCTGGTGCTCACATTCGAACGGGACGACGAGGCCATCCTGGCGCCCCGGCTTGGCGGGATGCGGCGCGTCGGCCTGGGTTACGGGCCTTCGGACAGGCCGCGGACCGTGCGCCGGGTGATGGAGCGGCTGGAGCCCTACGGACTGATCCTGGCCGACGCCTTGCCTTATCCCAATCTGTTGCGGGAGGCGGCCGCCGGGGGCGTGCGCTGTGCGGCGTACAACACCGACCCGTGGCCCGTGCCCGTCGAGGCCGCCTATCCCCGGGATGCGGTGCAACACGCCGCCTGGACGGCCTCCGGCAGGGCGCGCCACCTGGCGCCCGCGGCGGATCCGGCCAGCCTGTGGGCCGAGGCGCAGGCGGATGTGACTCTGCGGACCCTGAGCGGGGCCGGTGAGACGGGGCGCCTGTGGTGGTGGCATGGGCCGGCAGCTCGCTGGTCTGACTGGGTGGCCGCCTGGCAATCGGATGCCCGGTTTCGCGAGGATCGGCTGTTCGTCTCCGTGTGCGAGCAGGCCCCTGAATCGTCACCCGCCCTGCCTCGCATCAGCGAGTGGGATCGCACTCCCCTGGCCCCCGGGTGCGTGGTCTGGGTGGACGACCGACGCTGGCTGGCGGCAGTCGCCAGTGCCTGCCATGCGGGTCATCTGGAGGCCGCGGACAACGCGGTGTTGTGGCAGGCTCTGGCCGGGGGCAGACCGTTGAGTGTCGGCACCGGAGCGGCTGCAATGGCGGGAGGGGAGGTGCTGCCGCTTTGCGAGGCATCCGCCACAGTCCTGGACCGCTGGGCCGGCTATGCTGACGACCCCATGGCTGCGCGCCGCGATGGCGATGCGGGCAGAAGGAGATTCTGGGAGGAACGCAGGGGAGTGGAGTCCGTGATGTCCGAGTTTCTGCAGCGGGTGTTCGACTGGTGAATCGGCGCACCGCCAGCTCACCCGCCGAGCCGCGCCTGGTGCGCTACTGGAACACGCGCAACGCGGTCGCCCTGGCACTGTTTCCCCTGTCGCTCGTGTACTGTGCACTGATGCGCTTGCGCCGCATGGTGTACGGCTGGCTGCCGGCGCGCCGGGTTCCCGCCCGCGCCGTCATCGTGGTGGGCAATCTCACCGTGGGCGGTACGGGCAAGACGCCCATGGTGATCTGGTTGTGCAGGCTGCTCGCCATGCACGGCTATCGTCCGGGTGTGGTGAGCCGGGGGCACGGCGGGCGGCGGGACCACGCACGGGCACTGCTGGTGACGCCGGAGAGCGATCCGGCCCACGTGGGCGACGAACCCGTGCTCATCGCGGCGCGTACCGGCTGCCCTGTGGTGGTGGATCGGCGCCGCCCGCGCGGCGCGAGACTGCTGGTCACGGAGCTGGGGTGCGACGTGGTGGTGGCGGACGACGGTCTGCAACACTACGCGCTGGCCCGGGACGTGGAAATCGTCATGATCGACGGGGCGCGGCGGTTCGGCAACGGGCTGTGCCTGCCCGCCGGTCCGCTGCGGGAATCCGCCGACCGCCTGGGGGATGCCGATTTCGTAGTCGCCACGGGCAGGGCGGCACCGGGGGAGTTCCCCATGGAGCTGGTGGCCCCCGTGGCCATCAAGGTGGCGGACCCTTCCGAGGCGCAGCCGCTCAAGTCCTTCGCCGGCAAGGCGGTTCACGGGGTTGCCGGCATCGGCAATCCCGAGCGCTTCTTCACCATGCTCGAAGCCGCCCGCATTCGGGTGGACCGCCACGCGTTTCCCGATCATCATCCCTATCGTGCCGGCGATATCCGCTTTCCTGACAGCCTGCCGGTTCTGATGACGGAGAAGGATGCCGTAAAATGCAGAGCCATTGCCGACGACCGGCACTGGTTCGTACCGGTGGCCGCCGCACCGGACGAGGCCCTGGCCCCGGCCATCCTCTCCACTCTACAAGCCGTTTCAAGTCTGCACAGCCTGAGGTAAACCCATGGACAAACGCCTGCTGGATATCCTCGTCTGCCCCGTCACCAAGGGGCCGCTGATCTACGACAAGGGGAACGAGGAACTGATCTCGCGCAGCGCACGGCTCGCCTATCCGATTCGCGACGGCATTCCCGTGATGCTCGAGGATGAAGCGCGGCAACTGACCGACGATGAGCTGGATCGGTGGAAAGACAAGTAGCGGTCACCACTGACTGAACGCATCGGCATGCCCTTCAAGGTCGCCATTCCGGCGCGTTACGCCTCGACGCGCCTGCCCGGCAAGCCGCTGCTTGAGCTCGCCGGCCACCCCATGATCCGCTACGTGCACGAGTGTGCACGACGAAGCGGTGCGCAGGAGGTGGTCATCGCCACCGACGATGAGCGCATTCGCGATGCGGCCGAGGCCTTCGGGGCGCGGGTGTGCATGACCGATCCCGCACACCAATCGGGCAGTGACCGGATCGCCGAAGTCGCCCACACCCTCGGCTGGAGCGACGAGGACATCGTCGTCAACCTGCAGGGCGATGAACCGCTGACACCGCCGGTGATCGTGAGCCAGGTGGCCGATGCGCTGTTGCGCCATCCTGAAGCGGCCATGGCCACCCTGTGCACGCCCGTGACCTCAGTGGAGCAGATGCTGGATCCCAACGTGGTCAAGGTGGTGCGCGACCGCAACGACTTCGCGCTGTATTTCAGCCGTGCCCCTGTCCCCTGGGACCGCGATGCGCCGACTGCCCGTCAGCGCAGCGTCGAGGGCTGCCAGCGACATATCGGGATCTATGCCTACCGGGCGGGATTCCTGCACGCCTTCGCCTCCATGTCACCCTGTGCCCTGGAGATCACGGAGCGTCTGGAGCAGCTGCGCGCGCTCTATGCCGGTGCCCGCATTCAGTGTCCGGAGGCCGCCGAGGTCCCGCCACAGGGGGTGGACGTGATGGAAGACGTGGAAAGGGCGAAGAAAGCGATTCAAAATTCAAAATTCAAGATTCAAGGGTAAAGTCGGCAATCATTTCGGTTAGCCTGAATCCTGAACGTTGAATCTTGAATCTTGAATCTTGAATCTTGAACTTTGAATTTCCCTTGGTGCTTGGTTTAGAGGAGGTTGCGCAGCCGCGTGGCCAGGTCCTCGCCGGCCAGGGCGCGCACGACGGGGTGCAGATCATCCCGGATGCCGCTCTTGAGAGGGAGTGTATGCGTGCGGGGCACACGGCGCTGGGGATCGCCGAACTGGTTGGCCTGGATCTCCGCGCCGTCAAGCTCACGCACCACCACGCGGGGGCCCGATTCCAATATCTCGATCACCTGACAACGGACACCGTCCACCACCGCCTCGCGGCCGACCAGTGCCTGTAGTGTCCGGATCAGTTCGTTCATGAATCACAGTATATGGCAGTCGTTGAACCACCGTATACGATCACGGCATTGACTTGTATCTTGTCTCTGATCACTTGCCTCTGGTGCCTTTATGAAATGGGAAATCCTTGACGATCGCGTCGTGTATGAAGGCTTCTTCCGAGTTCGCAGCCTGCGCCTGAGCCACAGCCGTTTTCAGGGTGGAGAGCCCCTGGAGATCAGGCGGGAGCTTCTGGAAAGGGGTCACGCGGCTGCCGTGCTGCCCTACGACGCCGTGCGCGACCGGGTGATCCTCATCGAGCAGTTCCGGGTGGGGGCGCTGGAGTCCGAACGGGGTCCGTGGCTGATGGAGGTGGTGGCCGGCATGATCGCCCCCGGCGAACGGAGCGAGGACGTGGTGCGCCGCGAGGCGCTGGAGGAGGCGGGCTGCCAGCTGGGCGAGCTGGAGTATCTCTACGAATACCATGCTACCCCGGGTGGCGCATCGGAGCGCGTGTCCCTCTACGTGGGACAGGCAGACAGCGCCGGCATCGGTGGCATTCACGGGCTGGATGATGAAGGCGAGGATATTCGTGTCCATGTGCTGGACGCGGAGGAGGCCTTCGCGCGCATGGACAACGGACTCATGGACAACGCCATGACGCTGATTGCGTTGCTCTGGTTGCGAATCAACCGGGACACCCTGAGAGAGAAATGGGGAGGGCAGTAAAGGATGAAGGATGAAGGATGAAGGCTCGATGGGGGGAGGCGATTGCGGGCGGTGTGGTTCATGATGAAGTGTTGCCGGGCCGGTCACTCGCGGATTCAGCCAGATCGCCTGCGACGGCGATGCGGGTGACGCAGGCGAAGAACTCACCGGTGTCGATGGCTCGGCGCACATCCTCCCACCACAGCGCAAGACGCCGGGCGTCGATTCCGGCGGCGCGGGCGACATCCAGGCGCGATTCCAGGAATGCCACCCAGTTGGGATCACCGGTCCTGACGCTGTCGACGAATGCATGCACCTGCACATCGCGGAAGCCCGCTCGGCGGAACAGTGCGGTCAGCCGGCGGCCGGAGGCGGCATTCGCCTGCCGGTCGCTATTGGCATGGACGATGCGCCGCACGAGATCGGTGTCTCCGGGGGAAATGCACAGGCTGTCCCAGTCCGTTTCCACGACCAGTACCCGGCCGCCGGGGCGCGTCACGCGCAGCATCTCCAGCACGGCTGCGAGGGGGTGGGGCAGGTGCAACAGCAGCCATCGTGCGAAGACACGGTCGAAACGTTCCGCGGGGAAGGGCAGCGCGCCTGCGTCGCCTTGGATGCAGATCAGACTCCGGTTCCGTTGTCGGGCGTGCGCCAGCAATGCGGCCGAGCGATCCAGTGCACAGACAGTGCCGCGGGCGGTGACACGGGCGGCCAGATGGTTCGCGACGTGGCCTGCGCCTGTGCCCACATCGAGCACGTCGTGCCCCGGTTTCAGTTGCAGTAGGTCGGGGTAGCGAAGCACCGCCGCCTGTTCCGCCGGTGTGCCGTGCAGTTGCTCGATGCGGGACACCGCCATGCGCGCATGGTCATCGCTGTCGACAGCTGCCCAGCGGTCGGGCCTATGCGGGTCAGACCGCATATCTGTCTGCGATGGTCTGTGCCGTATGCAGGGCATGCCGGCACAGGGCCCTTTGGCGGCGATCGACGTCGGGGTCATCGCCCGCGTCGTCATTGTCGGCCAGGACAAAGCCCAGTTGCAGGAAGACCCGCAGCCAGCCGAGGTCCCAGGTTGCATCGAAGGCCTTGCGATCCACCTTGTGTCCCAGGAGATTCTCCAGATGCTCCAGGTAGGCATCCCGCAGCCAGAGTCTCTCTTCGGACCGGCGTCCGTCATCAGGCGGATAGGCCCAGTACTGCAGGAACCAGTGCCAAGTGAGATCGAGTGCCGCCGGCCCGTGCATGGCGAAGTCCCAGTCGAACATCACTACCCGGTCGCCTACAAACGCGAGATTCGCTCCGCGTGTGTCCCCGTGGACGCGGGTCGGTGCGAACTGTTCCAGGGCTGCGACCACCTGAGGCCAGGCCCGGCACAGGTCTAGGTAAGTGTCGGCGTCCCGCGCTCCCAGCAGTTCGACGAAACGCGGCAAGAAGGCAGCGGCAACTCCGAATTCGCCGGCGGCGCCCTCGGCCCATGTGGTGCGGGCATCGCCGGTTGCGGCGTAGATGGCCGTCTCGACGAACACCCCGGTGGTGCCGGCCGGAGTCCCCAGGCCTGCGGTCGGCTCGGGTTCGCCCCAGGCATCTGCATGCAAGGCAGCCAGGGCCTCGAACAGCCGCAGGGTGTGTTGTTCGGTCCAGTGCCCGCGAGCCACGATGCCTTCCGAGACATCATCCATCAGGACCCACCACTCGTCCCGTTCGCAGTGATAGCTGACGTCGAAGGTGGGGTTCGCCAGGGGAGGGGGTACCCCTCTGGTCGTACCGGCCAGCCAGAACACGGCTTCGCCTTCGGTGCCGAGGCCGCGGGCGAAGGCCCGCCGCCTCGGCACACGCTTTAAGACATAGTGCGGACCCGTCCCGCACACAAGCCGGCTCACGGGCTGGCTGGTTCTTCCCCCTGTCAGGGGCGCGATGCGGGGCGCCCGTGCGCCGGCCGGCGGTTCACGTCCGGCGCGGCGCAGCGCAGCGGTGAGAAACTCACCATCGGGCGCACCCCTGACGGTGGGTGCGAGGGCGGCAGGTTTGCTCGTCGTCGACATGGTTCGTCTCCCGGTACCAGACCGTGGCGATCAAGGCCCGGCCACGTGCGGCTCCCCTTGCGGAAGAGCCGACGGGCCGAGCCGGTTGCGAACGGTCCCTCAGAGGGCGCCCTGCGTCATTGCCCGGAAAATATGGCGTCCACTTCCCGCTCCCACTGACTTTCGCTGTACTGAGATCCATTGAGCATCGTGCTCCACTTGCGGATCAGTGAAGCAACTGCCAGCGCCTCCCGGATCTCGGCATCCGTGGCCCCATGTGCTTTGGCTGCCCTTGTGTGGTAGTACACACAGTAGTCACAGGGCACCTGTGCCGCAACGGCGAGCGCCATGAGTTCCTTGGTCCTCGTGTCGAGCGCGGCGTCCGGATCCAGGAAGACGGATTCGTAGCTTTCCCAGGCGGCCTCGACCCCCTGTTCAGGGAAGGTATTCTGGACAAATGCCGGCGGCTCATCGCTCTGTGCCGGGCTGATCAGTGCGATGAATGTGAAGGCCAGCGCGGATGCGGTGATGATCAAGGCTGATTTCATGGTTACCTCCTGTGCAGTCTGCACGGAATGACAGGTCGGCGCTGCGACCCTCAGGTCAGTTGACGCGGGGGCAGTCCGATAGCGTGTGGCTCAGCGACCGGGAAGTAGCGTTGCGTGCTTGCGGCCCCGAGTGCGCTGTCCAGGTGGCTGCGAAGTATCTCCACCGACGGCGCCTCATAGAGGCAGGCGGCCCTGCTCAGATCGTCGGCGGGCAGAAAGTGGTGTACATGCAGGTTCTCCGGCAGCGGAAATACCTGTTCGGCGCACTGCCGGAACCTGTCGGGATCATGGATTTCGTGTTCGATGGCAATGAACATGTTCGTCTCCTTCGGTGTGGGTTTGAGGGTTCCGGGCGGATCCTGATCGACCGCCTGTCTCCCTGTGTCAAACCATGCGCCTTGAAACATGCCCATCCCAGAGCCAGACTGATCGCAAGCGGCCCATTCTGATCATCGGAGAAGAAAAATGGCGTCGATTGCCCCGCCCAGACGTGTCAGCGTGTTGGCGCTGCCCGACGAATCCACCGGGACACCGATCAACGGTCTCTACGAGACCCTGGTGTTCGTGGATGCGGTGGCCAGTTCCCCGGACGGGGGTGCTGCGCGGCTCTTTGACGTGGAGATCGTCGGCCCCGAGCAGGGCATATTCCAGAGCGCCTGTGGATTGCCCCTCAAGGTGCACCGGGCGCTTCGCGAAGTCGATGACACCGATATCGTCATCGCTGCGTCCATGCTGTTCGAGAACCTGGAATGGGTGAGCGGACGTCACGCCGAAACGGTGGAGTGGCTGCGTCGTATGCACAGAAACGGCGCGGATCTCTGTTCAGCCTGTGCCGGTGCCTTGCTCCTTGCCGAAACCGGTCTGCTCGACGGCCTCGAGACCACGACCCACTGGGCGTTCGCTCCGACCTTCAGGCGGAATTTCCCGAACGTCCACCTGCGGGTCGAGGAGTTGCTCATCGTGGCGGGGCGGAACGGCGAGTTCGTAATGTCCGGCGCCGCCAGTTCCTGGCAGGACCTGATTCTGTTCCTGATCTCACGCCATGCCAGCGCGACGACGGCGCAAGCGATCGGCAAGTTCCTGTTGTACCAGTGGGACTCCAGGAGCCAGGCACCGTTTGTACCCTTTGCACCACCAACGGATCACGGTGACGGCGCAATACGGAAAGTGCAGGACTGGCTCCATGCCGGGGACGCACTGGATGCTTCCGTTGACAAAATGGCCTTTCTGTGCGGATTGCCCCGTCCCACCTTCAACCGCCGCTTCAAGCGTGCGACCGGCTACTCCCCGATCCACTATCTGCAGAACCTGCGTGTCGAGCAGGCCAAGCAACTGCTGGAACGAACCGATACCCCGGTGGAGGAAATCAGCTGGAAGGTGGGCTACGAGGAAACGGCCGCCTTTCGGCGCGTCTTCAAGCGCATCACCCGACTGAGCCCCGCCGAATATCGCCGGAAGTTCCGTTTCCCCAGGCACGGCGCCTAGGCCACCGGTTCACAGGTGCTGGTAGCTATGGACTTCGCCGCGCGGGCCGCTTCCCGCGCCGGCTGTCGCCCATATCGGGATGACGAATTCGGGAGCTACGCTGGAGATGTATGCGATGACAGGCGAGGAACTCAAGCAGGTACTGCGAAGGTGGGGGTTGAATGCCGCCCAGGGGGCAAAGGTGTTGTGCGTTCACAGCAACAAACTGAGCGAGTATCTGGAAGACGTGAGTCGTATTCCCTGCGCGGTACGGTTTCATGTGGAGGCTCTTGAACAGCTGCCCGAGGACAAACGGCGCGTGCTGATTGAGCAGCGTGTTCGGCGCAAGGCGCATGAAGGTTAGGCCGTGCAATCCCCCGGTTGAATAAGCGAGGCACATCCACCGTGCCTCAGCCCGGTGTGCCGGATGCGGCTGCGCCTTATCCGACCTGCCAGCAGGCTGCAGGCCCATAGCGGCTCAGGTTGGCACTCATTCCATTATGTCGATCCGGATCTGGACGCTCTTTTCGTCCCGGTCCCGGGTGCGGCGGGTGCCGATGATGCGCTCGTCATCGCGCCTGTCCTGTCCCACGGTGCCGCCCAGGTCGACCCATTCGCCCGGGGCCACGGTGGTAACGGTTTCCAGGGTCTGCGTTTCGATCCGCCCGCCGGGGCCCTCGCGCTCGGCGATCTGCGCGATATGCAGGCGCACACGTTCGTCCGGCGTGATGACGGGCGTCACCACGAAGCCGCGATCCAGGGTCCGGTAATCGATGCCGCCGATCAGGGTGCCGTCGGGACGAAGCACGGCCACACCGGCCATGGGGATCACCTCGCCCTCGCGGATATGGGCCTGCTGGCCTTCCTGGACACGCACCCATTGTTCCGTCTCACGGCGTGCCGTGGTGTAGCGCCGTACCACACGGCCGTCGGCGTCTTCATGCTCCCGGGCAGGATCCAGGCTGCGGTGGTCACGGTCTGCGGCATCGCTCACCCGTACCGACAGACGCAGCTCGCGCGTGGGGCGGTCGAGTGCCTCCACCAGTTCGCGGATCTGCCGGAGGCGCCCCGGACTGGTGCGTACGATCAGTCGGGATCCCGTGCCGGTGAGCCCGTCCCGCGGACCGAGCAACGGTTCCACCAGGGGCAGCAGTTCATCGGCACTGCGATGCTGCAGCTCAATGATCTCGATGGGGATCTTGTCGTCCGTTTCCGCCTGCACGCCCCCCACGAACAAGGCCGCCAGCAGCAGGATGAAAAGGATGGAAAACTTCATGCTGGAATACTCACGGTGCGGGAAGGTGCTCCCGGAAGGGCAAGCCAAAGGCGTTCTGACAGGATTAACATGATTAACAGGATTATTCATGAAACCTCGTAATCCTGTTAATCATGTTAATCCTGTCAGAAATTCTTTCTTATCCTGTCAATCCTGAACAATCCTGTTCATCCTGTCCATTCGAGATCAGATCTTCAGCCGACGCAGCTCAGGATCCGGCACCGCATGGGTCCAGAAAGTGCGAAAGCGGTCCTCGAACGTCCGCACCCGCGGCGGTGCATTGGCATCGGCCAGTGCCACGGGATCCGCGGCGCGCGGCTGGTGCAGGTAGGCGCGATCGTCCACCAGCATCAGGGATTCAACCAGGGAGGGATCGTCGGGACTGCGGCGCCGCAACTGGATGCGGCTGCTCATGCGAAGGGCCAGGTCAACGAGCCGATGCCCTTCCGGGGGCAGACTGCGGCTGTCCTGGATGAGGATGCGCACGTCCGAATGACGGCTGCGCCGGGCCAGGGCGGACACGGCGTCGGCCATAGCGGCATGGTCGTAGACGGCGGGGGCCAGGTCAGGACTCAGTATCCAGATCCGGCGCCGCGCCTCGGCGATCTGCGTGTGCACGAACCCGGTGATGGCGGCCAGACCTTCCAGGCGTTGCGGCCCCGCAGGCTCACGCGCAGTGGGCTCCCGATTGTCCTTCTCTGGCATGGTTGTCGATCCTTTGCACCATGCGGACGTGGGGTATGCCGGCATCCATGAAGACATCGCCCGTTTCAAGGAAGCCGGCCTCCCGGTAGAAGCCGCTGGCTTGGCACTGTGCATGTAGCTCCACTTTAGCCAGGCCCTGTTCCTTTGCAAGTTTTACGGCGGCCGCCAGGAGGGCGCGGCCCACGCCCCGGCCGCGCCAGGCGGGCAGGACCGCCATGCGCCCGATGCGTCCGTTCGGAGCCAGCCGGGCGGCCCCGATGGGATGGCCGTCGGCATCGCGGGCGATCAGGTGCAGGGAGGGGAGGTCGAGACCGTCCCGTTCCAGTGCCAGCGGAACCCCCTGTTCCCGGACGAATACGGCCTCACGGACACTGCGCAGGGCCTCCGCGTCCCGGGGCCACTGGGCCTCGGACACCTGGAACCCGGGCTTGTCGGCCGGGCGTTGCTGATGAGGAACTGTCACGGGTTGACGGGGCATGTGGTCACGGTATCCCCCTGTGTTGCGGATGCTACATCCTAGACAGGACGGGCTCCGACACCAATGACCACGGTCAAGAGGAGTGCGCTATCCCGGATATTGCCCCAAGGCGGCCACGGGGCGCCCTATGGCTACGCTTCTCCTTCCAAAAACGGCGCGAGACAGGCCCAGAGACGACGATCATTCGCGACCCCTGGTGCAATACCCGCGTTACCGGCCGTGACCGGACCCCAGCAGGGCATCCCTCAGGCTGCTTGAGAGGGGGCGGTCTCCCAGCCAGATGCCGAAGTAGGCTCGGGCGAAGTCGCGGCCCTCGATGGTTACCAGCGTCTCGCCGTTGAGGCGCAACTCGGTGCCGTGGCCGGGCAGGTACTCCATGACGTAACGGTCCCCCGGGCGAACCGGCCGGTAGGCGTCGTGGAGTCTGTCGATGCGCGGCGCCAGAGCCTGGAGCAGCGCCGGCTCCAGTTGCCGCTCGAGGATGGTATCGGCAGCCCTGGCGAGGTCGGAGGCCTCGATGTCGACGAAATACTCGATCTCCAGCCGTTTTCGCTCATCCTGTTCCAGCAGGCCCTGCGCAGGCACGCCTTGCGGGCCGTAGAGCCCGGCCCCGTAAACGCGGATGAACAGGGCGTAACGGGCCAGACCCGCACCCTTGAGCTCGAGGGTTCGGCCCGAATCGTCCTGCAACACGGCGGGGAAGCGGGCATCGCCCACGGTCACCACGCTGGCGTGGACCGGCATCGCAAGCATCAGGGCGATCAGCAGCAGTGTGACACGCGTGACGGCGATGTGAACGCGGAGGGCGCGGAGGCGCGGAGGTCGCAGAGAATGATCGAGAAGATGTGTCTTCCTGCTCCGCGTTCTCCGCGCATTTGGGTCCTGCGCGACAACGACCTTTGCTGACACGGCGCACACACCGGGAACAGGGTGATTTTCACACATGGGCGTTGTCCTCCAGGATTTCGACGGCGTTGCCTTCGCTGTCTTCGAGATAGATGGATGCGCTGCCGTCCCGGTGCGTCTTGAGCACACCGAAACTGCGCGCGTCCGGATGCACCACGCCGATGTGGGGCGGATGCTGCCCGGGCATCACCAGGGCGAGTCGGGTGTTTGCAAAGGACAGCAGCGCCCAGGTCTCGTCCTGATAGATCAGCTCCAGGCGAAACCGGCCGCAGTACCAATCCACGGCGCGGGCCACGTTTCGTACCGGGATGGCCACGTGATGCAATGCATCCAGTGGTGGATTGCGTCTCGCTTCGCTCATGTGTCCTGTGCCTCCTTGCGGAAGAAGAGAGTCACTTCTCCGAGGCGGATGCCGAACTTGCGCATCTCGGCGCGGTTGATGAGCACGCCATCCTCGTGCATGAACATCCAGTCGTTGAAGTTCACGCGCCAGGTGCGTTCACCCACGTCCAGGAGCAGGGTGTAGCGGAAATTGAAGGCCTGACCGTAGAGCACGCCCCTGGCCACGCCGTCCACGTCCTCCGCCCGGCCCTCGTAGTGGTGTTCGTCGATGCGGGTCAGGCGCCACACGCGCCGGCTCTGCTCCCCGTCGGCGTAGACAAAGTCCTCCTCAAGCACCAGATCATCCCCGTCCCGATAGCCCAGAATGTCTACGGTGAACTGACGGCGGATGCTGCCGCTGCGATCCTGGAAGATGCCCCAGGCCCGCACCTGTCCCGTGAAGTAGTCCTCGAGATCCAGGGCGGGCGTGGTGTCCCGGAAGTCCTCAGGCTTCATGCCGGCGCATCCGGTGACCAGAGTCGAGAGAAACAGCAGGATGAGGAGACGGCGAATGGATCGGCTCATGAAGTGACTCCGTCGGGTTGGCAAGATGCGAGCGAAGGCGTGCGTGGGCGCTTGCGTCGATGGGGAAGTGCCAGATGAGCGCAGTGGCGGCGAGTTTGAGCAGTACCGGCAGGCCCGCATACAGGAGCGCGAGCCAGAGCAGGGCCGAGCCGCTGTTTTCGGCGCCCGGGTCGAAGCCGGCCAGCTGCAGCAGCGGGAAGGCGATGCCCACAGCCAGGGCGAGCGCGAGCTTGGTGGCCATGCCCCACAGGCCGAAGAACACGCCGGCACGCTCGCCGCCGCCGTTTGCGGTGTCCAGGTCGACCACGTCGGCCTGTATGGCGGAGGGCAGGGCCAAATCAACTCCCAGGCTGAGGCCGGACAAGAGGCAGATCACCGCGAAGGCCCACACCTGTCCCTCGGACAGGAACGGTACCCAGAGGAAGACCGCGCAGGCCCAGAGCATGGAGATCGTCCAGGCGCGGTGTTTCGAGGTGATGCGTGCAAGGCGCAGCCAGAGCGGCAGGCTCAGCACACCGGCGGCGAAGTAGATCAGCAGCAGCATTCCGGCCATGTCGGCAGCGCCCAGGACGTGGCCCACGAACAGCAGGAACAGTGTGGCGGGCAGGGCATTGGCGGTGCCGTTCAGGACGTAGGCCATCAGCAGCCGCTTGAAGGGTGCATTGCCCAGCAGGATGCGCCAGCTATGTGACCAGGCCATGGGCGCGCGCCGAAGGGCGGGTTCATGGACCCGTCGCAGCAGCAGCAAAAGGCTGGCGGGAATCATGATCCAGAGCCACAGGGTGAGGCTGGAAAGCGTCGCCCCTGTATCACCGCCGTGGCCCAGCAGCACCGGGGCCGCTGCCGCGAGCAGGGTGCCTGCAATGACAAAGCCCTCGCGGCTGGCCGCAATGCGGGACCGCTGGTGATAATCGGGCGAGAGCTCCGCACCCCAGGCAGTGTAGGGCAGGGCCACCAACGTCCAGCCCAGGTAGGTGAGCAGGCTGAAGGTCAGCAGGTAGGCCACACCGGGTGTGCCCACAGGCATGAACAGAAAACTCGCGCCGATGAGCAGCAGGGGTGCCCCCGCCGCCATCCAGACCCGTCGTCGCCCGAAGCGTGAGCGGGTGTGATCGCTCAGGTGACCCACCAGGGGATCGGTGACCACGTCGAACAGCCGGGCCGCCAGCAGCGCGGCGCCCACCGCCGCCAGCCCGATACCGAAGTGCTCCGCGTAAAAGGCAGGCACGAACACATACAGCGGCAACCCCAGCACCGCCAGCGGCAACCCCGGCAGGCCGTAGGCCAGCAGGGTGGTCGTGTTAACGCTGTTTGGCTGTGTGTTCATGGTTGAGGTTGTTGATCGAAAAAGCTTCACCGCGAAGGGCGCGAAGGCATGCGCAAAGGACACAAGGTAATGCGCTTTGATCAAAGACCCTTCGCGTCCTTCGCGTCACCCTTCGCGACCTTTGCGGTTTGCTTTTCAGTTCTTCCTGTTCAGTTATCCGATTTACACCGATTCCTTCACGAGGACCGTTTGCATGAGATCGGTGCGGCCGGTGCGGAAGGCGGCCTCGCAGTAGCTCAGGTAGTAGCGCCACATGCGCAGGAAGCGTTCGTCGTAGCCGAGCGCGGGAAGGATGTCGGCGTGGGCCAGGATCTGGCGATGCCAGCGGGCCAGCGTCTCGGCGTAGTCCAGGCGGTGGAAGCTGCGCCTGTCCGTGCGCAGGCCTGCCGCATCGGCCGCGGCGCTGAAGCGCTCCACGGAGGGCAGCATGCCGCCGGGGAAGATGTTGAGCTGGATGAAATCGGCACCCTTGCGGTAACGCTCGAACACCGCCTCGTCGATGGTGATGACCTGGATCGCCGCGCGTCCACCGGGGCGCAGGACCCGGTGCACGGTCTCGAAATACGTGGGCCAGTAGGGCTCCCCGACGGCCTCGAACATCTCGATGGAGACCACGTGGTCGAAACGCTCGTCCTGATCACGGTAGTCCTGCAGGCGCAGCTCCACCCGCTCCGACAGACCGGCGGCGGCGATGCGCCGGTTGGCGTAATCCAGCTGTTCCTTCGATAGCGTCAGTCCCGTGACGCGATGCCCCCGGCGCGCGGCCAGTTCGGCGAATCCACCCCAGCCGCAGCCGATCTCGAGGATGTGGGCGCCGGGTTCGGCGTTGAGGCCGTCCAGCAGGCGCGTGTACTTGCGCTGCTGCGCGCTCTCCAGAGATTCGTCGGGGGCGGCGAACACGGCGCTGGAGTAGCTCATGGTCCGGTCCAGCCACAACCGGTAGAACTCGTTGCCCAGATCGTAATGAAACGAGATGTTGGTACGGCTGCCGCGCCGGCTGTTGCGGTTCATCAGGTGGCGCACTCTGCCCATCAGACCAGTGAGGCGGCTGGCCTCGATGACCCCCGACAAGCGGTGCTCGTTCATGACGCCAAGGCTCAGCAGGGCGCTCAGGCACGGCGTGCTCCATTCCCCCTGCATGTAGCTCTCCGCCAGGCCGAGGTCGCCCCGCGCCAGAAGGCGCAGCAACAGCCGGATCGGACGGTGGACATGAAGGGCGGCTCTGGGCCCGGTGTGCTCGCCGGTCATCGTATGGCGCTGGCCGTCAGGGCCGATGAGGGTCAGTTCCCCGAACTGCAGCTGTCCCACGCGGCCGACCAGCCAGCGCATGGGCAGGGGCAGCGCCGGGAGGGTGAGTTCGGACGCAATGCGATCGGACGGTGTGGACATCAGGTCATTTCCTCCCGGGGTGGGGCGGGCTTGCTGTGGAACCGGCCGCCCTTGAGCCAGATCTTCAGGGCCTGCCAGTGGATCATGGTGATGACCTTGAAGGTCATGAGCGGCATGCGCAGCCAGGTGCGCAGCAGCTGTGCGTCGGTGAATGGGCGGACATCGCCGGTCTGGGTCGCGATCAGCATGAGTTCGTTCTGCCGGTATTCATGAATCAGCACCCGCAGCTTCCCGTCGGGCACGGAGATCCGGAACCGGTACTCGGTATCCATGTCGATGAATGGCGAGACATGAAACACCTTGTCCCGCCGCTGGCGCACGGGGCTTGGCATGGCACGGCCCGCGTCGTGGAGCAGATAATGGTGGTGCTCGCCGAAGGTGTTGCTCACCTCGCAGATCACGGCCCGCAGGCTGCCGTCGCGGTGGTGGCAGAACCAGACACTCAGGGGGTTAAAGGCATAGCCGAGTACCCGCGGCATGAAGAGCAACCTTATGCTGCCGCCCTGCAGCCGGATGCCGTGTTCGGCCAGTTTCGCCTCGACCCAGGGTCGCCAGGCGCGCCCGTCACGGGGCCCGTGATCCCTGGTGTGCAGGCTCAGCAGGTTGAAGCGTCCGAACGAGAACACACGGGAAGCGCTGCTGATCTCCTCCAGCCGGTCGATGTCCACCAGCAGGCTGAACACCGGGTAGACGAAGCGGTAAGCCACGGGGAAGCGGCGCTGGTGCATCACCTGCGTGACATACAGCCAGGCTGTTTGCTCAGCCGTGTTCACGCTGCCTGCACCACGCCGGCGTCGGCCGGTATCGGGGGCTGCACCGGCCGGTGCGATGCCCAGGGTGCCGTCACCCCCATGCGCCACGCCACCGACAGGGCCGACCTGAGACCGTCCTCGTGGAAGCCGAAACCGCACCAGGCGCCGCAGAACCAGAGCCGGTCCTGCCCCTGGAGTCCCGGAATGCGATGCTGGGCCGCCATGGCCATGCGGTCGAACACCGGATGGTGATAGGTCATCTCCGCCACCACGCGCTCGTCTCGAGGTTCCAGCAGGGGGTTGAGACTCACCAGACAGGGGCCCAGTGTCTCGGGCAGGCGCTGCAGGCGGTTCATCCAGTAGGTGACGGACACCTCGGGCCGGCTGTCCCGGTCGGTTCGCGCAAGGTAGTTCCACGAGGACCACACGCTGCGTCGCCGGGGCATCAACCGCGCGTCGGTATGCAGCCACACGTGGTTCCCCTGGTAGCGGAAGGCACCCAGCACGGCCCGTTCGGCCTCGGTGGGCCGTTCGATCATGCCCAGGGACTGGTCCGCGTGGCTCGCGAGCACCGCGTGGTCGAAATCCTCCAGGCGCCCGTTGGCACAACGTACCTGCACCCGGTCGGGGCGGCGTCTCACCAGCACCACGGGGGAGCCCGTGTGCACGGTGCCGTGGAAAGTGTCCAGCATGCGCTGCACGTATCGTTGGCTGCCCCCGGTCACCGTGCGCCACTGCGGGCGGTCGGTCAGGTCAAGCAGGCCGTGATTGCGGAAAAAGCTCAGAAAGGAGGCCAGAGGAAAATCCAGCATGACGCGGGTGGGGCAGGACCAGATGGCGGCCGCCATGGGCAGCAGGTACTCGTCCCGGAAACCGGGGCCGTAGCCTTCGCTGAAGAGATAGTCCCCAAGCGCCACGTCCGGTACGGCACCGGCATCCAGCAAGGCCTTGGCGCGCCGGTTGAAGGCCAGGATGTCGGCCACCATGCGCAGGAACCGCGGCCGCGCCAGGTTCAGCCGCTGGGCAAACAGGGTGTTGAGGCTCGTGCCGGCATACTCCAGCCGTCCGCCGTCGATGGAGGCGCTGAAGGACATGTCGGTGTCCTGGGCGGCGACATCGAGGTGGCGGAACAGGGCGGTCAGCTCCGGGTAGTTGCGTTCGTTGAATACCATGAACCCGGTGTCCACCGGCACGGGTCCAGCGGCTCCTTGTACATACATTGTATTGCTATGCCCGCCCACGCGGGCTTCAGCCTCGAACAGCGTGACCTGATGCCGCTGCGCCAAGAGCCAGGCGGTGGCGAGACCGGAAATGCCGCCACCGATGACGGCAATACGGGAAGGGTTCATGGGGTCGTTCCTCCGGGCCGGCGGGCAGGTGCGCCCCTCGGTGGCGCATCCGTCACATGCTTGATGCAATACTTATACACTAAATGTACAATTATTGTAAATTGTTGTACAAGTATTTCCGTGGCCGGCAGGACATGACTCCGCCCAGGCCGAAGGACAACCGACCATCCAGTCATCCTCGGAGGGAGATCCATGAACCCGCCCCAACCCGTTTCCCTGCCCCGGGCAGCGCGCACGCAGGGCGCCAGCCAGCCGGAATGGCTCGCGGATGCCGTGTCCGGGGCCGATGTGGTCGTGTTCGGATCGGGACTGACCGACCTGCGCCTGGTGCGTGAGGCCCTGGCGGCCCGCCCGGAACTCTCGGTTCGGGAGGCGCAGATGCCCATGGGCAGCCTCGAGCAACGGGAGCGCTTCCACGCCCTCAGGGCCTGCACCGGCTGGCCGACATTGCCCCAGGTGTTCGTGCGGGGGGCGTTCGTGGGCGGTCAGACTGAGCTGCTCCGTCACCCGATACTGGGAGTGCGCGAGCCGGCTGCGGGCTTGCCCGCGTCCCCGAAGCGGGTCATGACACTGGGTTTCGCAGGTCTGCTGCCGTTTCTGGCCGGACTGGTGATGCTCAGTGCACCCGGCGTGGCGGTGTCGCAGGCCTTCGCCGCTACATGGCTTCTCGGGTACGGCGCGGTGATCGCCGCGTTTCTGGGGGCGGCCCATTGGGGCATCGCCCTGACCGGCACAGATTCACCTTCGCCGGACCGGTTGGCGGCCTGGGCCGTGATCCCGTCGATCCTGGCCTGGATGACCCTGCTCGTGGAACCTGCCTGGGGCCTGGCCGGTCAGGTCTTGCTGTTCGCCCTGATCCTGGCCGTGGACCTTCGCGTCGGTGCGCAATCGGGCTGGCCCCGGTATTATCGGCGCCTGAGAACCAGTCTCAGTGTGGCTGTCATTGTTGCGCTGGGCGTGGGCTGGACAGTGCTTCAGAGCGCGGGTTGAGCGCGATGCTTCGGGAAAACGCAGACATGATCAACGGACACAGGTAGACATCGATGACCGAGCACCAATGCCATTCGGACGACGACGATTTCCCGCGCGCGGAATCCGAGCAGCGCATGGCCGAGCAATTCACGCGCATCATCGCCGGTCTCGGCGAGGACCCGGAGCGCCACGGACTGGCCGGCACACCGTTGCGTGCGGCCCGCGCCATGGCGTACCTCACCCGGGGCTACGAGCAGAGCCTTGAGGAACTGGTCAACGGGGCGCTGTTCGACACGGACAACGACGAGATGGTCCTGGTCCGGGACATCGAGTTCTATTCCCTGTGCGAGCACCACCTGCTGCCGTTTCTGGGCAAGTGCCACGTGGCCTACCTGCCCAAGGGGCGGGTGGTCGGCCTGTCCAAGATCGCCCGCATCGTGGACATGTTCTCCCGCCGCCTGCAGATCCAGGAGACCCTCACCCGCCAGATCGCGGATGCCATCGAGTCGGTGACCGATGCCCGGGGCGTGGCGGTGGTGATGGAGGCCAAGCATCTGTGCATGATGATGCGCGGCGTGGAAAAGCAGAACGCCACCATGACCACGTCCATGATGCTGGGCACCTTCCGCGAGGATGCCCGCACACGGGCGGAGTTCATGGGGCTCATCCGGGGCGGGTGACGCCCGTCAGAAGCGGTAGCTGACGCCCACCGACACGACGGGATAGAACCTGAAGTCCTTGACCTCATCCTTGAGGTTGCGTTCCTCGCGACGCCGATTCTCCTCGAAGCCGGGGTCGTTTGTGCCGTCTCCGGAGGCCTTGAGCCGCACGTCGGGGGACCCGGTGAACATCACCCCCGCATCGGCGCTGAAACGCCACCGGCCTCCCTGCAGCGGATTCCCGTAACCCATGCCCAGGTAGGGTGCCATGCTGCGCCAGTCGATGGTCGCATCGAGGCGCACGTCATACGTATCATCACCCACCTCGAGATCACCTTCCGCACTGCCCTTGAACTCGTTGCCGTTGTGGAACAGGCCGGCGGTGATGCGGAATGACCCACCGTAGGGATGCCAGTCTCCCAGGACACCAAAGGTGCTCAGGCGCAGGTCGCCCTCGTAGGTGATTTCTCCGTCGTCGATCTCGGTGCTGTAGTTGAAGCCGTAGTAGCCGGCGCGCAGGTTGAGCCTGTCGGTGACACGCGCGGTGGCCTCAAGCCCAAGCCCCGGCGTTCCTGCCTTCAGGCCAATGGCAAACGAGCCTTCCGCTGCAGCCGGGCCGGCAGCAGCCAGAGTGAGCAGGGCGACGAGTGTGCGGCAGGCAGGGCGTAGGAAGTCGGACATGCGGATGCTTCGCCTTCATCACGGAAGGGGACGTTCCGGTGAGGGGTACGATCACGCCTCTATCGGCATTCAGGGACAGTGTAGCCTCCGGTACACGTGAAGCCGGCGTCGACGGTCAGGGATTTCAGCGCATCGGTCAGGACTTGCGGAGGGCGTCCAGTTCGCGCAGCGCTTCGTCGCGCTGGCGTTCCGCCTCGACCCGGTCGGTCACGTCCTTCTGGATGCCGATGTAGTAGGTGAGTTGGTCCTCGTCGTTGTAGACGGGTGTGATGCTCAGCTCGTTCCAGAACAGCGTACCGTCGCGCCGGTAGTTGCGGATCACCTCGCGGCAGGGTTTGCCGGCCCGGATGGCCTCACGGATGCGCTTCAGACCCTCCTGGTCCCGGTCACCCTTTTGCAGGAAGCGGCAGTCCTGGTAGAGGATCTCGTCGGCGCTGTAGCCGGTAAGACGCTCGAACGCCGGGTTTACGTAGATGAGGATGTTGTCGTCGCCTTCCTGCTCGGCGATGGTGATGCCGTCGTTGGAGGCGTCGACGGCCAGTTCCAGGAGGTGTGCGTCGATAAGCCTTTGCTTGGTCATGGATGGCCTGATCGGGTGACGGGCTGTGCCCCGCGATACCGGCAATCTATCACGGTCCCCGGCCGCCTGACCAACGCCGGCCAAGGGGGCGAAAGGGCAGCGGCCCCCACCGGAGGGAGCCGCTGCCGGACTGCCTCAGTCCATGGCCTTGCGAACCACGAAGGCACCACGCAGGTCGCCCACATTGTAGCCACGGGCAGCGTCGTCGGGATAAAGCCGCTTCAGGGCGCCTTCAACCGGGGGCGCCACCTGGGCCCCATGGCAATTGAGGCAGACCTCGCCCGTGGGGATCGCCTTCATGAAGCGATATTCCTTCTGGTCCCCCCGGATATAGACGGCCTGTTTCTCGATGTGGGCCGGGTTCTCGCCGGCTGCCCGCCGGGCATCGAACGACTCCAGCACCTCGCGTTCCCAGGCGTCCGGGCTGTTGGCGGGGTTGCGGATCTTCAGGCTGGTGCGGCTGATTGCCAGGCCGTGTTTCTGCGAGATGCTGTCGGCGATCTCCGGGGCCCGCTCGCTGCAAACCTGGATGGCCTGCGGAGGACCGCCCGCCTGCATGGCGGCCTGCAGTTCCCCCTGAAGGCTCTGTGCGAATTCCTGGATGGCGGCCCGGCTGGCGGCGAGCCTGTCTGACAGCTCCTCTGCCGCCACGGGCGTGGCAATCATGGCGAGCAGACTGATTACTGCGACTCTTTTCATGGGTGCGCTCCTCTGAGGGGTGTCCTTGGGACGATGGGACCTGATCTGTTTTATGGACTTCACGGAATTATAAGGCAATCGGGCGTCCATCGGCTCAGTGACACAGCTGTATTGTTTTTTCTAGGAGCCTGTCGGACTTAGGTGCCCGTAGCGAGCCGCGTGGGAGAGCGAGGCCATTTTTCCGATCGTTTGAGGAGAATAGCCGTAGCTATTTGACGAAAAGGATCGGAAAAATGGACCGCTCTCCCACCGGCGCAGTAGGAGCAGCCTAAGTCCGACAGGCTCCTAGTGAGCCGCTGGATGACCATAAGTGACGGCAGGGCCCGGCGGTGTTGACCTGGGTCAACTCTGGTGACGCAACAGCACGTACACGGCCCCGGTGCCGCCGTCGGCGGGCCGTGCGGAGGTGTAGGCCAGTACTTCGTCGCGCAGCGCGAGCCAGTGTGCGACCTGTGCCTTGAGCACCGGACCGCGATTGGAGGACCGCAAGCCCTTGCCGTGCACGATGCGTACGCAGCGCCAGCGCGCTTCGCGCGCCTCCGACAGGAACAGCGCCAGGGACTGTGCGGCCTCGGCCACAGTCAGTCCGTGCAGGTCCAGTTCGGCATCCAGACGGAACTGACCCCGGCGCAGCTTGCGATAGACGCTGCGTTGCAGTCCGGGGCGTGCAAACTGCAGTTCGTCCCCGGGCTGGACGTCCGTGCCCGAAAAGGGGTCCGAGGTGAGATCCCGCACCACCGCCCGATCCTCGGCCTCGGAATGATGCGGACGGGGCCGGGGTGGGCGGCGCCTGGGCAGGTGACGATCCTGGCGCATGGGGCGCACCGGGCCCACTGCCTTCCGGAACAGGGCACTGTCGTCATCGTCCGGTGGCGTGTCGTGATCCATGGCAAGGGCTCCGGTACATGCCGGCCCCGGTTACGCAAGGGCCGGACGGGAGCGCGGTATCGGCGGACAGCCAGGTCTGCGATTGCCGCGGGCTTTCAAGTATATTACCCGTCATGCCGCAAACCCGCCCACCCATGCGCATCCTGCTCAGCAATGACGATGGCGTGCATGCCCCCGGACTGCAGTGTCTTGCCGCCGCTCTGCGCACGGTGGCGGAGGTGTTCGTCGTGGCCCCGGACAGGGATCGCAGCGGGGCCAGCAACTCCCTGACGCTGGCGCGTCCCCTGCGGGCGACGCGACTGGAAAACGGCGACATACGGGTCGACGGCACGCCCACGGACTGCGTCCATCTGGCCATCACCGGCCTGTTGGACGAGGAGCCGGACATGGTCATCTCCGGTATCAATTCGGGCGCGAACCTGGGCGATGACGTGCTCTACTCGGGGACCGTGGCCGCCGCCATGGAGGGGCGTTTCCTGGGGCTCCCGGCCATTGCCGTGTCGCTGAACAGTCACGAGGGCAAGCATTACGATTCCGCCGCCCGGGTGGTGCTGGACCTGCTGCGCCGCCTGGGGGATATGCCCTTGCCGGCCAACACCATTCTGAACGTGAACGTGCCGCACCTCCCGTGGAGCGAGATCCGTGGCTTCCAGGCCACCCGCCTCGGGCACCGCCACAAGTCCGAGCCCGTCGTGTGCAGCGAGGACCCGCGCGGCCGGCCCATCTACTGGGTGGGCCCGGCAGGTCCGGAACAGGACAGCGGTCCCGGCACGGACTTCCACGCCGTGCGTTCAGGTTACGTGTCGGTCACGCCCATCCAGGTGGATCTCACCCGCTACGACGCCATCGACACGGTGGCCAACTGGCTCTCCGAGGGGGGCGGTGAGTGAACAGCACCCATACGACGGGTATCGGCATGACCTCCCAACGTACCCGGGACCGGCTGGTTCGCCAGTTGGAGGAAGCGGGTATTCGCGATCACCGTGTACTGGAGGTGATCGGCAGCACGCCGCGCCATTTGTTCGTGGACGAGGCCATGTCCAGCCGCGCCTATGAGAATACGGCCCTGCCGATCGGTTACGGCCAGACCATCTCGCAGCCCTATGTGGTGGCGCGCATGACCGAGGCGCTGCTCGAAGGCGGTCCCCGCTCTCGGGTGCTGGAAGTGGGCACCGGTTCCGGCTACCAGGCGGCGGTGCTGGCGCCGCTGGTGGAGCGCGTGTACAGCGTGGAGCGCATCCTGGGCCTGCAGCGCCGCGCGCGCGAGGTGCTCAGTGCCCTGCGCATCCGCAACGTGAGCCTAAAGCACAGCGACGGAAACTGGGGCTGGCCGGAGCAGGGCCCCTTCGACGGCATCGTGCTTACGGCAGCCCCCCGGGAGGTGCCCGAGGCCCTGCTGGCTCAGCTGGCCGTGGGCGGGGTGCTGGTGGCGCCGGTGGGCGCGGACGGCGAGGTGCAGACATTGATGCGCATCACCCGCCGCGCCGACGCCTACGAGCGAGAGTACCTGGAGGCGGTCAGCTTCGTGCCGATGCTGCCCGGGACATCCCGATGAAGCTGTTCGAACCCCTGTATGACCGGGTCATGCTGTGGTCGCGGCACCGCCACGCGCCGCGCTACCTGGCAGCGCTGTCCTTTGCGGAATCCTCCTTTTTTCCCGTTCCCCCGGACGTGATGCTGGCCCCGATGGCCGCGGCGCGGCCCGATCGCAGCGTGCGCCTGGCCTTTATCACCACGCTGTTCTCCGTGCTTGGTGGGGTGCTGGGTTACGTGATCGGCTGGCTGGCCTTCGGCCTGGTGGAGCCCTGGGTGATCGCCGCCGGCTACGGAGAGGAACTGCTGCAGGCAAAGGACTGGTTTGATGTCTGGGGTGTCTGGGTGGTGCTCGTGGCGGGGTTCTCGCCCATTCCCTACAAGCTGTTCACCATCACGGCGGGGGCGCTCTCAATGGCCCTGCTGCCCTTCGTCATCGCCTCCTTCATCGGGCGCGGTGCGCGGTTCTTCGCCGTGGCGCTGCTGATCGGCTGGCTCGGGCCCAGGGTCGAGCAGAGACTGCGCCCCTACATGGAGTGGCTGGGATGGCTGACGGTGCTGCTCTTGGTGGCGGCGGCGGTTGTCTATCAGATGCAGGGGAGATGAAGACCTGGCGTGCCGTGATTCTGGCGTGCGTGGCAGTGGCCCTGGTGGCGGGCTGCGCGGCGCCGCCGCGCAGTGCCGACACCGGTTTCCGCTCGGGTTATTACACGGTGCGCGCCAATGACACGCTCTATTCCATTGCCTGGCGCTATGGAGTGGACTGGCAGCAGCTGGCCGCGTGGAATGGCATTTCGTCCCCCTATACCATCCGTCCCGGACAACGCCTGCGCATGAATCCGCCGCCCGGCGGCGCCGTGGCTGCCTCGCCCCCACCGCCGGCGCGCAGTGAGCCCTCGTCCGCGCCGCGAAGCGGCGCGTCGCAGCCCCGATCGGAATCGTCGGCGCCGGCACGGCCGGCCCCCGCCCCGCGGCCCGCGCAGCCCGCCCCGAGCGCAGCGGCAAGCGGCATCCGCTGGCAATGGCCCACCGACGGACAGGTGATCCGCCCGTTTCCGGACGGTGACACGGGCAAGCGCGGCATCGGGATATCGGGCACACGCGGTCAGCCTGTACGCGCGGCCGCGTCAGGACGCGTGGTATACAGCGGAAGTGGACTTGTCGGATACGGTCAGCTTATCATCGTAAAGCACGACGAGAATTTCCTAAGCGCTTACGCACACAATGAAAAGCTCCTGGTGACGGAGGGGATGAATGTTGCGGCAGGGCAGCAGATCGCCCGGCTGGGCGACAGCGGAACCGACCGTCCCATGCTGCACTTCGAGATTCGGTATGACGGCAGGCCCGTGGATCCGGTGCGGTATCTGCCGAGGCGTTGAACCGGGGAAGTGAGGGGCCCCGAAACAGGAGGCTACATGCCAAAGCGGCGCAGGGTCGAACCCGATTCCGATGTGGCGGACGATACACCCAAGGACGACGAATTCACCGCGGAGGGCAAGGCGGACGAGGACGAGTCCAGACTTGAACTCCTGGACGATGACGACACCGTCCTGGACGAAGAGGCCGACGGGGCCGAGGAGCTCGAGGTGGAGGTCGCCGAGCCCAAGGCCAAGGTCTACGCGGCCGGTGAACTGCCGAAAGGCGAACTGGACGCGACGCGTCTCTACCTGAACGAGATCGAATTCCGGCCTCTGCTGACGCCGGAAGAGGAAGTGTATTACGCGCGGCTGGCGCAGAAGGGCGACGAAAGCGGCCGGCGCAAGATGATCGAGTGCAACCTGCGTCTGGTGGTCAAGATTGCCCGCCGGTACATGAACCGGGGGCTCGCTCTTCTGGATCTCATCGAGGAGGGTAATCTGGGTCTGATCCGCGCGGTGGAGAAGTTCGATCCGGAGCGCGGTTTCCGGTTCTCCACCTACGCCACCTGGTGGATCCGTCAGACTATCGAGCGGGCGCTCATGAACCAGACCCGCACCATCCGGCTGCCGATCCACGTCATCAAGGAACTCAACGTCTACCTGCGCACCGCCCGCAAGCTCGCCCAGGAACTGGACCACGAACCCTCCGCCGAAGAAGTGGCACGCCGTCTCGACCGCCCCGTCGATGACGTCAAGCGCATCCTGGCCCTCTCCGAGCGCGTGACTTCCGTGGACCTGCCCATCGGCAAGGACGGCGAGCGCGCATTGCTGGACGTCATCCCGGACGAGCACACCCCGGAGCCCTCGGTCCTCATCCAGGACGAGGGCGTGGTGCAGTTCGTGGACGAGTGGCTGCTGGAACTGGACGACAAGCAGCGCGAGGTGATCGTACGCCGCTTCGGCCTGCACGGCTACGAGCGCTGCACCCTGGAGCAGGTGGGTGCGGAACTTGGCGTCACCCGCGAGCGCGTACGGCAGATACAGATGGATGCATTGAAACGCCTGAGAAAGATTTTGGAGAGTCGCGGGTTTTCGGAAGAGGCGCTTTTACAGGGATAGATGAAATTCAAGATTCAAAATTCAAGATTCAAGGGAGGGGAGGGCAACCTCATCTTTGAATCTTGAATCTTGAATCTTGAATCTTGAATGTCGAATATGCCCTAAATCATCAACAACGCCGCTGCCACCGGCCGTCCCTCGGCCATGACGATGTTGTATGTGCGGCAGGCGGCGCCGGTGTCCATCACCTCGAAACCGATCGAGCGGCTGCGAAAGGCGGCCAGGATGTCCCGTGGCGGGAATCGCAGGGTCGCGCCGGTGCCGAGGATCACGATTTCCGGCGGGTCTTCCAGCAGGGATCGAAAGCAGGCCAGGTCCAGATCGTCGAAGCGCTCGGGGGGCCAGCCGGTGTCCACGCCCTCTGGGGTCACGATCAGACTGGTCGTGTGCCGGGTTTCGTTGATGCGCACCATGCCGGCCCCGTAGCCGGTGATCAGGTAACTGCCGCTCCCGAAATCCTGTGTCATCTTCATGCGCGTAAGCTACCGCCGTCGCTCATGGATCTGCAACAGGGCGCACAGTGTCCACATTGACAGCCCCCGTACCCCGAAGTAATGTCGTCAGTTTATTCGCGTACGCCCCTGTTCGGGTCGGCGGACGCGCCCCTGCTCATATCCAATGCCCCGGCGACTGCATCCGTGATCGACGAATTTCCCAGAATCAAGCGCCTGCCGCCCTACGTCTTCAATATCGTCAATGATCTGAAGGCCAAGGCCCGAGCCCGCGGGGAGGACATCATCGATTTCGGCATGGGCAATCCGGATCAGCCCACCCCGAAGCACATCGTGGACAAGCTCTGCGAAGTGGCGCAGCGCGACGACACCCATCGCTATTCCATGTCCCGGGGTATCCCGCGCCTGCGCCGGGCCATCACCCGATGGTACAAGGACCGCTTCAATGTGGACTTGGACCCCGAGACCGAGGCCATTGTCACCATCGGTTCCAAGGAGGGTCTTGCGCATCTGGCCCTGGCCACCCTGGGGCCGGGCGACGCCGTGCTGGTACCCAATCCCGCCTACCCCATACATCCCTACGGTTGCGTGATCGCCGGTGCCGACATCCGGCACGTGCCGCTCACGCCCGGCGTGGATTTCTTCGCGGAACTGGAGAAGGCCATTCAGGACAGCTGGCCCCGGCCCAAGATGCTGGTGCTGAGCTTTCCCGCCAACCCCACGGCCCAGTGCGTGGAACTGGGTTTCTTCGAGAAGGTGATCGACATCGCGCGCGAGTACGGCATCTGGGTGGTGCATGATCTCGCCTATGCCGAAATCACCTTCGACGGTTACCGGGCCCCCTCCATCCTGCAGGTGTCCGGGGCCAAGGACGTGGCGGTGGAGTTCTACAGCCTCTCCAAGAGCTACAACATGCCCGGCTGGCGAGTCGGTTTCATGTGCGGCAATCCGAAACTGGTGGCCGCCCTGGGGCGCATCAAGTCCTACCTGGACTACGGCACCTTCACCCCGATCCAGGTGGCATCCATCGCGGCGCTGGAGGGGCCGCAGGACTGTGTAGGACAGATACGCCAGCTGTATCAGAGCAGAAGGGACGTGCTCTGCGACGGCCTCAACGCCCTGGGCTGGGTCGTGGAGAAGCCCAAGGCGACCATGTTCGTCTGGGCGCCCATCCCAGAACAGTACGTGCACATGGGTTCGCTGGAGTTCTCCAAGAAACTGCTCAAGGACGCCAAGGTGGCGGCCTCTCCGGGGGTCGGTTTCGGCAGCTACGGTGACCAGTATGTGCGCTTCGGCCTGATCGAGAACGAGCACCGCACGCGCCAGGCCGTGCGGGGCATCAAGGCCATGTTCCGGGAAGACGCCCGGTGCGGCAGTGACACCTGATCATGCCGCCGTTCTCGCCCTGACTCCTATCCCGAGGAAATGACGTGAAACCGGTCAAAGTCGGCCTGCTTGGCCTGGGCACCGTAGGGTGCGGAACCATCAACGTGCTCACCCGCAACGGTGACGAGATCGCCCGGCGTGCCGGCCGCGGCATCGAAGTGGTGGCGGCTTCGGCCCGTGATATCCAGCGCCCCCGGGATTGCCGGCTTGAAGGCATCCGACTCACCACGGATCCGTTCGACGTGGTCAACGACCCTGAGGTGGGGATCGTGGTGGAACTGATCGGGGGTACCAGCCCCGCAAGGGAACTGGCGCTGGCGGCCATAGCGCAGGGCAAGCATGTGGTGACGGCCAACAAGGCGCTGATTGCCCTGCACGGCAACGAAATCTTTGCGGAGGCACAGAAGAGGGGTGTGATGGTGGCCTTTGAGGCGGCCGTGGCGGGTGGTATCCCGATTATCAAGGCCATCCGCGAAGGACTCGCCGGCAACCGCATCCTGTGGCTGGCCGGGATCATCAACGGCACCGGCAATTTCATCCTCACGGAGATGCGCGACAAGGGCCGGGAATTCGACGACGTGCTGGCGGAGGCCCAGCGGCTGGGCTATGCGGAGGCCGATCCCACCTTCGACGTGGAAGGTATCGATGCTGCCCACAAGCTCACCATCCTGGCCTCCATCGCCTTCGGCATTCCGCTGCAGTTCGACAAGGTCTACACGGAAGGGATCACCCGCGTCACCCGCGAGGACGTGGCCTATGCCGCCGAACTGGGTTATCGCATCAAGCACCTGGGGGTGGCGCGCCAGACCGATCAGGGCATCGAGCTGCGCGTGCACCCGACGCTGATTCCCCACCGGCGGCTGATCGCCAACGTGGACGGTGTCATGAACGCCGTGCTGGTCAAGGGCGACGCCGTGGGGCCGACCCTGTACTACGGCGCCGGTGCCGGCGCGGATCCGACCGCATCGGCAGTGGTGGCGGATCTCGTGGACGTGGTGCGCGCGCTCACCTCCGACCCCGAGAACCGCGTCCCGCATCTCGCATTCCAGGCCGACGCGCTGTCGGATACGCCTGTGCTGCCCATGGAAGACGTGCAGACCGCCTTCTACCTGCGCCTGCGTGTCCAGGACAAACCCGGCGTGCTCGCCGACATCACCCGCATCTTCGGTGACGAACGCATCAGCCTGGAGGCCGTGCTGCAGCGCGAGCCCGATGAACAGGCCTCCGAGGCCAGCGTCATCCTGCTTACCCACAAGGTACGCGAAGGCAACATGAACCGCGCCATCGAGGCCATCCGGCAGCTCGACACCGTCATCGCCCCGGTCGTCCGCATCCGCATGGAGACCCTGAAGTAATTTATGGACAGGATGAACAGGATTTTTCAGGATTGACAGGATCTAATGAAGCGAAAAGAAATAGACATGAATAACAGGATTAAGAGCATTGAAGAAATAATCATGTAAATGCTGTTAGTCCTGCTAATACGCTTTCTTGTCCTTATCCTGTCAATCCTGAGAAATCCTGTTCATCCTGTCCATTATCCTTTCGAACCCAGAGAACATCACGATGCCATTTCAAACCCGCTACACCGGACTGATTGATCGCTACCGTGACCGGCTGCCGGTGCATGACGATACGCGCATCATCAGCCTGGGCGAGGGCAATACGCCGCTCATCCGCCTGAACAACATCCCGCGCATCGTCGGCAGGGAAGTGGACATCTACGTGAAGTACGAGGGGCTTAACCCCACCGGGTCCTTCAAGGATCGCGGCATGACCATGGCCGTGACCAAGGCCGTGGAGGAGGGCTCGAAGGCCATCATCTGCGCCTCCACCGGCAATACGTCCGCGGCCGCCGCCGCCTACGCGGCCCGTGCCGGCATCACGGCCTTCGTGATCATTCCCGACGGAAAGATCGCCAAGGGCAAGCTGGCCCAGGCCATGATGCACGGCTCCGTGGTCATCCAGATCAAGGGCAACTTCGATGACGGCATGCGCCTGGTGAAGGAAGTCGCCGACGAGGCCCCGGTGACCATCGTCAACTCCATCAACCCCTTCCGTCTGCAGGGCCAGAAGACCGCCGCCTTCGAGATCGTCGAGGAACTGGGCCGAGCCCCGGATTACCACTGCCTGCCCGTGGGCAACGCCGGCAACATCACCGCCCACTGGATCGGCTACTGCGAGTACAGTTCCGGCTCCGGCGACCACGTCACCGAGGCGTGCACCTTCTGCAAGGGACACTGCACCTACGCGGGCGGAGCCGTGGTGGGCAACCGCCCGAAGATGGTGGGCTACCAGGCCTCGGGCAGCGCCCCCTTCATGCGCGGCGCCATGGTGGACAACCCCGAGACCGTGGCCACCGCCATCCGTATCGGCCATCCCCAGTCCTGGGATTCTGCCTGGAAGGTGAAGGAGGAATCCGGTGGCTGGTTCGACGAGTGCACCGACGAGGAGATTCTCGCGGCCCAGAAGCTGCTGGCGGAAAGGGAGGGCGTGTTCTGTGAGCCGGCTTCTGCCGCTTCGCTTGCCGGTGCCCTGCGGGACGTGAAAAACGGCAAGATCCCCGAAGGCTCCAGCATCGTCTGCACACTGACGGGCCACGGCCTCAAGGACCCCGAGACCGCCATCGCCCAGAGCACCCGCCCGCTGGTCAATGTGGAAGCCACGCTTGACCAGGTGAAGCGCGCCATCATGGACAACATGTGACGGAAAAATCCTGTTCATCCTGTCCATTTCTTTTCCCCTGGTCCGCGCCACGGCCCCCTAATTCCATGACTTTGTTGAGGATATGCCGACCTCCGGAGGTTGGCAGTGTCCGCATGCTCGCATATAGTCGCCTTGCCAAAGGGCGCCTGTGACCATCGGCCTTCTTCCCGGTGGTTGATGCGGACGCCTACAAGAACAATGCGATGGCGGGCTGGCGCAGGTGTGGTCCCGCGAACCCCACACTAAACCGGAAAGGCATGGATGGAAGAGAAGCCGAGTAACGGCATAAAGGGTCTTAAACACTGGCGTTACGACCTGGGGGCGGGACTCCAGGTGGCGCTGGTCTCGTTGCCGCTCTCCCTCGGCATCGCCATCGCATCGGGCGCGCCGCCTGTCACCGGCATCGTCTCTGCGATCATTGCCGGCCTGATCTTCCCTTTCCTGGGCGGCGCTTATGTGACCATCAGCGGTCCCGCCGCCGGTCTCGCGCCGGCCTTGCTGTCGGGCATGCTGCTGCTGGGGGGCGGAGACCTGGCCGCCGGTTATCCGTTGGTGCTGGTGGCCATCTGCCTGACCGGACTCCTGCAGATCATCCTGGCGTTCATGAACGCCGGGCGGTTTGCCATTTTCCTGCCGGTGACCGTGGTGGAGGCGATGCTGGCCGCCATCGGCATCATGATCATCCTCAAGCAGATCCCGTTGCTCGTGGGCGATCTCTCGCCCGTGGCGCCCACCAGCGTGGATTCCATCGTCAAGATGCCGCAAACGCTGATAAACATCGAGCCGGTGGTGTTCTTCATCGGTGCGCTCTGCCTGTTCCTGATGTTCTACCTCAACGCTACACGCCACCAGTGGATG
Source organism: Thioalkalivibrio denitrificans (assembly GCF_002000365.1). Classification (GTDB taxonomy): domain Bacteria; phylum Pseudomonadota; class Gammaproteobacteria; order Ectothiorhodospirales; family Ectothiorhodospiraceae; genus Thioalkalivibrio_A; species Thioalkalivibrio_A denitrificans. The sequence goes on from NZ_MVBK01000046.1 coordinate 56,374, forward strand.
CGCCGCATCCCGGCGCCGTTGTTCGTGGCGTTGCTCGGTCTTGCGCTGGCCACCGCCATGGGCCTGGACGCGGATTACCTCATCACCATGCCCGAGAGCATTCTCGAGGGCGGTATCACCGTGCCCGCGTTTGAAGAGATGTTCAACCGGCCGGAGCTGTGGGTGAGTCTGCTGATCGTGGTGATCACGCTGACACTCATCGACGGCATCGAGTCCCTGGCCACCATCGCTGCCGTGGACAAGATCGATCCCTTTCAGCGCAAGTCCCACCCGAACGTGACGTTGCGGGCCATGGGCGTGTCCAACGTCCTCTCCAGCCTGGCGGGCGGACTGACCATCATCCCCGGCGGCGTGAAGAGCCGTGCCAACATCGATGCGGGCGGGCGCACGCTCTGGGCAAACTTCTACAACGCCATCTTCCTGATCATCTTCCTGATGCTCGCCACGGACATCATTTCGATGATTCCCCTGGCGGCCGTTGCGGCCATCCTGATCTACGTGGGCTGGCGCTTGTGCGAGTACCGGGTTTTCAAGAAGACGTTCACCATCGGTCGGGACCAGATGGTGATCTTCCTGATCACCGTGGGCGCGATACTTCTTACCGATCTGTTGTGGGGCATTCTCATCGGCATGGTGGCCGAAGTGTTCATGCTCGCCTACCTGCTGACGCCATCGTTCCGGGCAGTCCTGACCGGACGCCTGACGTTTTCCCAGTCGGTGGAACTGGTGGTGAGGAACTTCGTCGGCCTGTTTCACAATCCGATCATCAAGGTCCGCAACGATATCCGTGATGGCCGGGAGCATTACGAGATCTACCTGGGCTCCCTGGTGTGCTTCAACCTGCTGCCGCTGGACAAGCTGCTGCAGCAGATCCCGGAAGATGCCTCGATCACGATGATTGCCACCGAATCGGGGCGCATCATCGATCATACGGCCATGGAGTATCTGCACCACCTGCAGGAGGAATCCCTCCGTCGCCGCAGACCCTTCGAATTGCACGGGCTGGAGAATTATTACCAGTTCACCCAGCACTCCCTGTCAGCGCGGATGCATGATGCCGCGCTGGTGCGCCGCGAGGCCCAGCTGTCCGCCCGTGCCGCCGAGATGCGCGAAGTGGCGCAACGGCATGGTCTGGACTTCAATCCGGCCACCCTGGCCATCCTGGACCCGCACGGATTCGTCTATCTGCGCCGGGGTGACCGCAAGCAGGAGCGCCATGTGATGACCGGGCGCTACCGTGACTGTGACGTGAAAGTCTTCGACTACAGCCATACCGCCGCCCCCGACTACTATGCCGAGCACCTGCACACTCTGGTTGTCGTGCGACTGCCTGAGAAGGGTCCGGAGCTGCCGGACATGGTGTTGGCCCCCGGGCATTACCTGAAGCGCTACCTGGTCGATTATCGCGAACTGGATCCACCCGAGGCATCCGGATTCCCGGAGGGCTATCGCATCTATTCGCGGCGTTCCGACGAGTCCGCCCTGGCATCCGCAGGGCATATGCGCGACTTCCTGCACAGGTATCCCGGGGTGTACCTGGAGGTGCGTTCCAATGCGTTGCTGGTGTTCCGCCCGGACCGGGAACTGGAAACACCCGAAGGCATCGAGGAACTGCTGGAGGTCATCGAGCACTGCCTGGAGGATTCTCCATCCCCCGCTGATGACGACGTATCCGACGCGGACCCCGCGGAGGAGGGGGCATCCTGAAGCGCGTTGAACGGACAGAGAATGGACAGGATGAACAGGATTTTTCAGGATTGACAGGATTCAAGACGAAAAACATTTGACAGGATTAACAGGATTTACATAACTATTCGTGAAAGGCCTTTAATCCTGTTAATCCTGAAAAATCCTGTTCATCCTGTCCATTGCCTTCAACCGCCGATCTCCAGACCTTTCTGCCCCGCCCAGTCCCGCGCGAACTGCCACGCCACGCGGCCGCTGCGTGAGCCTCGGCCCAGGGCATAGCGCAGGGCCTCAGCGCGGCTCTCCTCTGTTTCGATGCAGCCCAGGCGGGTGAGCCAATGGTTCACCACGGCCAGGTACTGTTCCTGGTTGAAGGGATGGAAGGCCAGCCAGAGGCCGAAGCGCTCGGAGAGAGAGATCTTTTCCTCCACGGCCTCGCCGGGGTGGATTTCGTCGTCGACCCGTTTCACCTCCAGATTGTCCATCATCTTTTCCGGCATCAGGTGGCGGCGGTTGGAAGTGGCGTGTATGAGCACGTTCTCGGGTGTTCCCTCCAGTGACCCGTCCAGCATGGCCTTCAGCGCCTTGTAGCCAGGGTCGCTGGCTTCGAAGGAGAGATCGTCCGCCAGCACGATGAAGCGCTCGGGGCGTCCCGCCAGGGGCCGGGCGATATCGGGCAGATGGACCAGGTCGTGGCCATCGACCTGGATGATGCGCAACCCGTCATGCCTGAATTCGTTGAGCAGCGCGCGCATGAGCGAGGACTTGCCTGTGCCCCGGGAGCCCCAGAGCAGCACGTTGTTGGCGGGGAGATGCTTGAGGAACTGCCGCGTGTTGCGAACCAGTTGCGCCTTCTGCCGTTCGATGTGCAGCAGGTCATCCAGAGACAACGGTGCGATCTCATGCACCGGGCTCAGGTGACCGTCCCGGTGCCAGCGATGCGCCGGTGCCGACCAGTCCGGATCCGGCGGCGGCACGGGCAATAGCCGCTCCGCCCGGTCCATGAGCCGGGAAAACTGTTCCAGCACGTCTTTGAGTTCGATGTCGTGGGTCATGGGTCGTGTCCGGGGGCGTTTTGCTTAGGATCATGGAGTCCGCGAATGAACGCAAATCAACGCGAATTCAGATCCAAAAAAGCGAACCGCGAAGTACGCGAAGGTATGCGCGAAGGACGCAAAGGTTTTTTGATCACATGATTTCCCTTGTGCCCTTCGCGCATACCTTCGCGCCCTTTGCGGTTCATGCTTTGGCTTTTCATTCGCGTTGATTTGCGTTCATTCGCGGACCCCTATTTTCACTGTGCCATTCACCACAGGACCCCAAGGATCGGGTAACCTGTCCTGCCTCCGAAAGTCCCAAAATTGCCCATGTCCCAGGATCGTATCCGTATCTTCGGCGCCCGTCAGAACAATCTGAAGGGCCTGGACCTCGAATTGCCCCTGAACGAGCTGATCGTGGTCACCGGGGTGTCCGGCTCCGGCAAGTCCTCTCTGGCCTTCGACACGGTCTACGCGGAGGGACAGCGGCGTTACGTGGAGACCTTTTCTCCCTACGCCCGGCAGTTCCTGGATCGTATGGACAAGCCGGCAGTGGACCGTATCGAAGGCGTGCTGCCGGCCATCGCCATCGACCAGACCAACCCGGTGCGCACCTCGCGCTCCACCGTGGGCACCATGACGGAGCTCAATGATCACCTGAAACTCCTCTACGCCCGGGCGGCACACCTGCACTGTCGGGGCTGCGGCGCGCCCGTGCGGCGGGACAGCCCCGAGTCCATCGCCGACGAGTGGCTTACGCGAAAGGAATCCGGAGCGGGGCGCGTCATGGTGGTCTTTGCGGTGCCCGTGCCCGAGAATTTCTCGGCCCAGGAGGTGAAGGGGCACCTGAGGGCGCAGGGCTATGAACGCCTGCACGTGGACACGGGTACACGGCTGGAGGTGATCCAGGACCGCCTCCGGGTCGAGCCGGGCAATCGGGGGCGCCTGGTGGAGGCCCTTGAGACAGCCCTGCATCATGGCCAGGGTCGCGTGCGCGTCTACCCGCTGGGTGAGGACCGCGAACCGCTCGCGCCCATGGACTATTCCGCCGACCTTCATTGCGCCGCCTGCGACCTGCATTACAGCGAACCCACCTCCAACCACTTCTCCTTCAACTCCCCCATCGGCGCCTGCGAGGCCTGCCGGGGATTCGGCCGCACCATGGGCATCGACCTGGACCTGGTGATCCCGGACGGTCGGATGAGTCTCGGTGACGGGGCAGTGAAGCCCTGGCAGACCGACGCCTACTACGAATGCCAGGCGGAACTGAAGGTCTTCGCCCGCAAGCGGGGCATCCCGCTGGATGTGCCCTGGGATGATCTGAGCGATGAACAGCAGGCTTGGGTGATCGAGGGGGAAGGGGACTTCGACGACGGCGTCTGGTACGGCATCCGGCGCTTCTTCGACTGGCTGGAGACCAAGAGCTACAAGATGCACATCCGGGTGCTGCTGTCGCGTTACCGCAGCTACGAGCCCTGCAAGGTCTGCCAGGGTGCGCGGCTCAAGCCCGACAGCCTGCTCTGGCGTCTGGGCACGAAAGCCGATGCGGACGGCGTTCTGCAACCCGGTGCCCGCTTTCTGCCGGCGGGTGTCTCCTGGTCCCGACCACGGCTCGAGTCCCAGCCGGGCCTGTGCCTGCATGATCTCATGCAAGTACCCCTGGCGCGCTGCAAGGCCTTTTTCGATCACCTCCATCTGCCGAAGCCACTGGATGAGGCCACCGACCTGCTGCTCGCCGAGATCCGCGCGCGCCTGAACTATCTGTGCGAAGTGGGGCTCGGCTATCTCACTTTGGACCGCCAGTCCCGGACCCTGTCCGGCGGCGAGGTGCAGCGCATCAACCTGACCACGGCGCTGGGCACCTCCCTGGTGAACACCCTGTTCGTGCTGGACGAGCCTTCCATCGGCCTGCATCCCCGGGACATGGACCGGGTGGTGGGTGTGCTGCGCCGGCTGCGGGATGCGGGCAATTCCCTGCTGGTGGTGGAACACGACCCCCAGGTGATGCGCGCCGCGGACCGCATCCTCGACATGGGACCCGGCCCGGGGGAGCGGGGCGGGGAGGTGGTGTTCTTCGGCACGCCGGCGCAGATCCTGCGTTCCCGCCAGTCCCTCACCGGTCAGTACCTGAGCGGCCGCAAACAGGTGGCCTTGCCGTCCGCCGGCCTGCCACCGGATCGGGACACCGTCTGGCTGGAACTGCACGGCGCGGTCCAGCACAACCTCAAGGGCATCGACGCGCGCTTCCCCCTGGGCCGCCTGGTGTGCGTCACCGGCGTGTCCGGCTCCGGCAAGTCCACCCTCATCCAGAACCTGCTCTATCCGGCGCTGGCCAAACTCAAGGGGCGCCCGGAGTATCCCGCCGGCGCCTTCGGCTCCCTGAGCGGTCACGAGTCCCTGGACGCGGTGGTGATGGTGGACCAGTCCCCTATCGGCCGCACCGCCCGTTCCTGCCCGGCCAGCTACGTGGGCGCCTTCGACGCCATCCGCAAGCTGTTCGCCGAGGAACCGCTGGCAAAGGAGCGCGGCTACACCGCCGGCACCTTCAGCTTCAACTCCGGCAATGGCCGCTGCCCGGTGTGCACCGGCTCCGGTTTTGAATACGTGGAGATGCAGTTCCTCTCCGATGTGTATCTTCGCTGCGGCGAGTGCGACGGCAGGCGCTACCGGCCCGAGGTGCTCCAGGTGAAGGCCCTGGGCGCGGAGGGGCACGCCGCGGATCTCTCCGGCGTGCTGGAGATGACCGTGACCGAGGCCCTGGCATTCTTCGCCCATGTGCCTGAGATCCAGCAGAGCCTGGAACCGCTGGCGGCGGTGGGCCTGGAGTACCTGCGCCTGGGCCAGCCGGTGCCGACCCTGTCGGGCGGGGAGGCCCAGCGCCTGAAGCTGGCCGGGCATCTCGTGAGACACACGGGGAGGACTGTAGGTCGGGCTTGTTCGGCGCATCCCTGCGCCTCACCCCAAGGGGGCTCGCGCGACGAATCGCTCCCGGCGATTCGTTCAGCCCGACAGCAGAGTGTCCCGGAGCCAAATGGGCGTCGGGCTAAAGCCCGACCTGCAGAGCGCGGCGCCACCCTGTTCCTGCTGGACGAACCCACCACCGGCCTGCACTTCGAGGACATCGCCCGGTTGCTCAAGGCCCTGAGGCGCCTGCAGGCGGAGGGCCATTCCCTGATTGTCATCGAGCACAACCTGGACGTGATCCGCGCCGCCGACTGGCTCCTGGATCTCGGTCCCGAGGGCGGCGACGGCGGCGGTGAGATCGTCTGCGAGGGCACGCCGGCGCAGGTGATGGACCACCCCGGTTCCCATACCGGCGCGGCCCTGCGCGCCGAGGCTGCCGGCGGCATCTCGGAGTCGTCGGCACCGTCGTATCGCAAGGCCGCGAAAAACGTCCCCGCCGAGATCCGTATCAGCAACGCCCGGGAACACAACCTCAAGGGCGTGGACATCCAGGTGCCCCGCGACCGCTTTACCGTGGTCACCGGCGTGTCCGGCTCGGGCAAGAGCACTGTGGCCTTCGACATCCTGTTCAACGAGGGCCAGCGCCGCTACCTGGAGTCCCTGAATGCCTACGCCCGTTCCCTGGTGCAGCCGGCCTCGCGCCCCGAGGTGGACGCGGTCACCGGCATCCCCCCTACGGTGGCCATCGAGCAGCGCACCAGCCGCGGAGGACACAAGAGCACTGTGGGCACGCTGACCGAGGTGCACCACTTCCTGCGCCTGCTGTACGTGAAACTGGGCACCCAGTACTGCCCGGACTGCGACGTGCCCATCGAGCCCCAGACCCCGGAGGCGATTCTGGCCGCATTGCTCAAGCAGTGGAAGGATCGGGAGGTGCACGTGCTGGCGCCCCTGGTCTCGGCCCGCAAGGGCTATTACACGGACCTGGCACGCTGGGCCCGCAACCGGGGTTTCAGCCATCTGCGCGTGGACGGCGAGCTGATCCCCACGGATCCCTGGCCGCGCCTGGACCGCTACCGGGAACACGACATCGAACTGCCGGTGGCGAGCCTCAGGGTGACGCCCAAGGCCGAGGCTGCGCTGCGCGAGGCCATCGCCCGGGGCCTGGATCTTGGCAAGGGCATGATCCGCGTCGCACCTGTGAACGGCCGGGGCCGTTCCCCCCACCCCGGCCCTCTCCCGCGTGCGGGAGAGGGGGACGAGAAGGTGTCGCTGCACGACGGTCGTGCCAAGGGCCGCGCCGAGAAACTCTACTCCACGGAACGGGCCTGCCCGTCCTGCGCCCGGTCCTTCGACGTGCCGGACCCGCGCCTGTTCTCCTACAACGCCCGCCATGGCTGGTGCCGCACCTGTTTCGGCACCGGCGTGGTGCTGAAGGGCTTCGACGAGGCCCACAGCGGCGAGGAAGGGGAGTGGCTGGAAGAAGGCGAGTCGCGCCAGACCTGTCCCGCCTGCCACGGCCAGCGCCTGCGGCCCGAGGCCCTGGCGGTGCGTTTCCGGGAACGCTCCATCGGCGAGCTGTCGGCCCTGCCGGTGAAGGCGGCACGCGCCTGGTTCGAGAAACTCAAACCGAAGGCGCGGGAATCCGCCATCGCCCGGGACATCCTGCCCGAGATCCGCGGCCGCCTAGCCTTCCTGGAACAGGTGGGGCTGGGTTATCTGAGCCTGGATCGCGGCGCGCCGACACTCTCCGGCGGCGAGGCCCAGCGCATCCGCCTAGCGGCGCAGCTGGGCACCAACCTGCAGGGGGTCTGCTACATCCTGGACGAGCCCACCATCGGTCTGCACCCACGGGACAACCGCATGCTGCTGGACACCCTGCATCGCCTGCAGGCCAAGGGCAACACCGTGGTGGTGGTGGAACACGACGAGGACACCATCCGCAGCGCGGAGCACGTGATCGACCTGGGTCCCGGCGCAGGCGAGCGGGGCGGACGGCTGGTGGCCCAGGGCAGCGTGAAACAGGTGATGAAGGCGCCCGAGTCCCTCACCGGGCGCTTCCTGGCCCACCCCCTGCTACACCCGCTGGTGGCACGGCGGCCCACGAAGGCGGGCCAGGCACCGGCCCTGACCATCGAGGGCGCGTGTCTCAACAACCTGCGAATCGCGGCGGTCTCCATTCCGCTCAATCGCCTGGTGTGCGTCACCGGAGTCTCCGGCTCCGGCAAGTCCACCCTGGTGCGCGAGGTGCTGTACCGGAACCTGGCGGAGCGGGTGGGCAAGCGGGGGCGCAAACCGGCGCTCACCGGCTGCGCCGCCCTGGAGGGCTGGCAGGACCTGGAGCGGGTGCTGGAGGTGGACCAGACCCCGATCGGGCGCACGCCGCGCTCCTGCCCCGCCACCTACGTGGGCGTGTTCGACCGCATCCGCAAGCTGTACGCCGAGACCCCCGAGGCGCGCCTCAGGGGCTGGAACGCCTCGCGGTTTTCCTTCAACACCAGCGGGGGACGCTGTGCCGTATGCGAGGGCCAGGGGGTGCGGCGCATCGAGATGAGCTTCCTGCCCGACGTGGTGGTGCCGTGCGAGGCCTGTGGCGGCGGGCGCTACGCACGGGAGACCCTGGAGGCGCGGTTCAAGGACCGCTCCATCGCCGATGTGCTGAACATGAGCGTGGACGAGGCCGTACCATTTTTCATCGCCCATCCCGCGGTTCACCAGGCCCTGCGACTGCTTCAGGACGTGGGGCTGGGTTATCTGCGCCTGGGGCAGCCCAGCCCGACGCTCTCGGGCGGCGAAGCCCAGCGCATGAAGCTGGTGACAGAACTTTCGCGAAGCATCAGTACCTTCGCCCGCTCCGCAGACCAGGCCCGCCCTACGGTTCGATCCTCGTCCCGGACCGGGTCACGCGGCAGCCTCTACGTCCTGGATGAACCTACCGTGGGTCTGCACATGGCCGACGTGGAAAAGCTCATCCGCGTGCTGCACCGGTTGGTGGAGGCGGGTCACTCGGTGATCGTCATTGAGCACAATCTGGACGTGATCGCTGAGGCGGACTGGATCATCGACATGGGCCCGGAGGGGGGAGATCGGGGTGGAAGAGTGGCGGGGCAGGGCGCGCCGGAGGTCATTGCCCGGCGCAGATCGCATACCGGGCGCATGCTCAGGGGGTTCATCGCCGGCCCCGGCGGGCGCCCGGTCGATCATACGAGATCTGCAGATGCAGATGGTAATCGGAATCGCTCGCAACGCGAATCTCTGCAGCGATGAGTATGTCCCCGAGAGGATCGATTTGCGGTGGGCGGCATCGTTCGGCCCATCGTAACGTGGTATGGTTTCGCGATGAAACGGACCTACGGGAGAGCATCATGAGCCACGAGGCGGATCCCGGTCACGATGCCGACCGGGCGGTGGAGTTTATGCTTCATGATCATGAAGAGGCGGTGCGCCTGCTGGAGCGGATCGTGGAGAATCTTGCCGCCAGCACCAGTGAGGAGAATCCCGAGTTGCGCAGGGATCTGCGGGACTTCATCGAACACACCCGGGCGCATTTCAACCGGGAGGAATCATTGATGAAGGAAGTCGGCTATCCGCCGTTGCCGGTGCACAAGCAGGAACACGATCAGCGTCTGGAAGAACTGGTGAGTTTTCTGGATGATCTGGACGCGGGGGTGGTGAGCCTGAATGAACTGCGGGAGCTGTTCATGGGCCGCTTCCTGCCGTGGTACCGGCGCCACTGCGCCACCATGGATGCGGCCACGGAGAAATTCGTGAAGGGTCAGGGCAGGGGAAGCGAACCGTCCTGACGCCCGCTTCCGGCCGATGGGTGTATCACGGCGTGACGTTGAGCCGGCGTGCGAGGTTGTGCTCCCGCTTGTTCGTGAGTTGCTCCAGTGTCACGTTGTCCAGCGTGGCCATGAAGGCGTCGCGTGCCTCCATGAGCACGTCCTTGAGCCGGCAATCCGGCATGATGGCACAGGCCGGCGCCACGCAGTTGATGATCTCCAGGTTTTCCTCCATGTCGCGCACCACGTCACCGATGCGTATCTCTTCCGCCGGCCGCCCAAGCCGAATGCCGCCGCTCTTGCCCTGGAACGTCTTGACGTGTCCGGTGCGACCCAGTTGGTGAACCACCTTGACCAGGTGATGACGTGAAACCTGGTAGGCCTCGGCGATCTCACTGATACGGCTCAGCCTGCCCGGGTTGACGGCCAGGTAGATCAGCACGCGCAGGGCGAAATCGGTGTGACGGGTCAGCTGCATGGGGTCGGCCGGGTAATCATGTGGAGCCCACGGCACCGTTGCCGGCTAACCCCGGAAACGAGACAAGGCATGGAGAACCCTGTGGCATCAATCATTATGCCACTTAAACATGCACTTCAGCCCCATGTAATGACCGATGTCAAGAAACCGGTAGGCCTCCGGTCGGAACGTGGGGTCTCCGGCGCCGACGACTAGCCCGCATATCTCACCACCGTTCGT